>JAOUFO010000076.1 GCA_029858165.1 Deltaproteobacteria bacterium
TCACTGTCAGCCGCAGGTTCCGGGTCCAGCCCGGCGGGGGGGATTCTCCGGCCCAGGGGAGCCAGGGTAAAGGCCGGCATCACAAACAAAAATCCGGCGCTTAAAGCGTGAATCAAAATGGTGCGGGGACCGTAAATGCCGTAAATGCCCAAAAAGGCATCCATGGCCATCAGAGCCCCCAGGCTCATGGCCACCAGCAGCCCCGCCCCCGGAAGATGAAACACCCCATACCGGGGAACCCCCCGGGGTCGGTTGCGGGCCATCAGAGCGCCCAGCAACACCGAAAGGCAGATGCCCGTCGGCAACAGATAATGGCCCCCGATGTAAATCAACAGCGGATTGGAATTGTGAAATCCGATGACCATCAGCACCACCCCGGTCAGGTGGGTGGCCGCGATCACCGGCCACAGACGCCCCTCCCACGGGCTGGGGCCGTACAACCGGCGGAACAGGCCGGAATATATCCGGTAATACCCCCCCAGAACCCCCCCCAAACCCAACAGATGAACCAAAGCCGGATGCTCCGCCGCCGCCCCGTTGATCATCCCCGCCATGGGATGCAAGGTCAGCAGCAACATGGCCCCCAGTAAAAAAAGGAACACACTGCCGGTGAGAATTCGTTGAAGGGTGGGGAGGGTGTTCATTGGGGTTTGTCGGTTGAAAAGAGGTGGCGGATTTGGCCGGTTATATGGGTGTGTGAATCCGGACGGGGGGCCGGGCTTGGAGGATCCCCCACCATTCTATCCGGTTTGGGGTTTCAGGCCAGCGGGATTTTTTCCTGAAACAAGGCCAACAGGGGGGCGGTGGATTCCCCATCCAGCAGGGTGGCGTTGATCAGGGCACAATGGTCCTTCAAAGACCGGATATTGGCCATTTCCTCTCCTGAAGGGTCCATGGCCCAGGTTTCTCCCAGGGTGGCAAACACCATTTGATACGAACCCGGCAGGCGGGCCTTCAGTTTTTTCACCAGTTTTCGCAAAGAACCGTGGCGTGATTCCCGGCTGTCGGCCAGCAGGATCAGAAAGTCGGTTTCCAGCCTGGATTGGGTATCCACCCGGTGTTCCAGCCGGGTCAGGGATAATTCCAGCAGGCCGTCATCGGTCAGCTTCAGATATTTTTGCAGCGTGTTGCCGATTTGCCTTTTCAGATTGCGGGCCAGATGGGAGCCGTCATCGGCCAGAATGATTTTTTTCAATCCCTTGAGGTTGCCCCGGTACCGCTCCCGGTTGTCCATCACATCCACAATGCCCTGCTGGGCCGATTTGGAAATTCCCTCCCCGGCATCCTTCACCCCTTTGATAAACATCATCCGGGCCAGTTGGCTGTTCATATGGGCCAGGTCCCCGGCCAGTTGTTGGGCCAGCTTTTTCTGCCCTGAATCCAGCTCTCCCAGGGAGCCTTCCCCCTTGGCCAACAAAGCGGACACCCCGGTTTTTATCTGATCAAACTGCCCGTCCACCTCCTCCATCCGGGATTCCAACAATTCGGTTTCCCCGGTAAAATGGAGGCGGCGGTCTTCCAGATAGGCCACTTTTTCCATCAGGGATGCCTTGTCCTCCTCCAAACGGGTCACTGCCTCCCGGATTTGTTTCAGCTTTACCTCCTGTTCTTTCACACCCCGGGCGATGTTTTCCAGGGCGGTTTTTTTATCCGCCACCTCCTTTCCTGTCTGGATCAGCAGCTCTTTGGTGGCTCCTTTCAGTTTTTCGTTTTCCATCAATCGTTGGGTAAAAAACTCATCGGCAAAATCAATCACCCTTTTGGCTTTAAGGATTCCGTTGAAATCGGAGGCCTGGTATCCCGGACCAAAAAAGGCCAGGTCCGGTTTCAGTTGTTTTCCCTGAATCAATTCCGGGGAGGAAAAACTGAACAGACTGTTTTCCAGCTTGTCTATGCGCAGACAGGTGACGATAAACTGCTTGAGCACCTCGTTTTTGGTGCAAAAGGCGATGGAAAGCCGCTTCAGCCGATCCAGTTCAGCATCAGAGAATTTAAAGATAATGCGGCGGGAGACCGGCTTCCGGGAAATCCACCCGGCGGCTTTGATCAAAAACCGAAGCGGAGCCGGAAAAGGGCTGATACGCCGGATCAGCAACGGCCGGATGATTTCAAAAAATACCAGCGAAAGGTCCTTTTGGGTTTGGGCCACCTGTCTTTTTTGCCGGTCCACCTCCACCTGTTTCAGGTGAGCTTTGCGAAAATCCCTTAAACCCGCCTTCATCTGATTGTATGCCGCCTGATACGCCTCTTGGATGGGGATGCTTTTTTCCTGGGCCTGGGCGGTTTTTTCGTCAGCTGCTTTCAGGTTTTCATCGGCCTTGGCGAGAAAATCTTCCACCTGGGCCAGATAATTTTTCATGTTTTCCAACATCCGCCGCCGGGTTTCCCGGCGGGAATCCATCTGTTCCACCGTTTGGGGGGACAGTTTGCCCTGCATGGCCTGATTGGTCATCTGGTTCAGCAAAGACATGGATTCAAGGATGTACACCCCTACCGGGTCATCGGTTTGGGCCTCGGCCATCCGCCCCTTCAGTTTTTCTATCTCCTTTTCCACCGATTGGCTCAGCCGGGTGTAATCCTCCCGGTTCATCCCCTTTTTATCAAACAATTCCAGCAGGGTGGTATCCACCAGATCATCCACAAAAATCACCGCGGACTGGGCCAGGGCCGGATGGGTTTTCAGCAGCGGATGGTCCGCCCTGTTGCAAATCAGGCTGTCTATGACAAACTCCCCCCCCTCCTCGTGTTCCGCCAGCTTATCCCGGATAGACTGATTGGCTTGGTCCGCCAGCAACCCGGCGATGGCCGCCACCCGGCGGGATTTCCAATCGGGCTGGGTCAACACGGTTTTCAGCAGCCCGCTTTTGGATTCCAGCTTGTTGTGCTTTTTTAAGGTCATCAACACCAGGTTGGTATAAGCCGGTTTTTCGCATTTTTTCACAAACCCCAGGTAGGTGGGGCTGCCAAACAAAAGAGGCATCACCAAAGCACGGTTGCCTTTCAGGATTTCCAGCTTGTCCAGGTAATGGAGGGTTTTGGTCAAGTGATCCTTGACGTTGTGGCCCACCAGGGTCCACAGATTTTTTCGCACCACCGGGGTCAGCTTCTGGTAGAATTCACCAGGTTTTTTCATAATGAACGTGGTGACCATGGTCACAATTTCGCCGGGGGATAGCTGTTTGGAAATCACCCCCGGCCCGATGGCCGCCCGGGAAAGATTTTTGGCCACCGAGGCAAACAGGGATGCCTGTTCTTTTGGCCCCTGCCCCTTGTAGGTTTGGCTGGTGATGTTTTTTTGCAAATCAAACGGGATGTTGGGAAATTTCTGTTGATACAGGGGGGTGTTGTTCAGGTACAGACTGGCCAGCAGGGAGGGCGCCTGGGTGACCAGCGTTTCATGCCGGGCTTCATCCCCCAGGCCGCCCCAGATGTTTTTGACCGCCATCGGGTCCTGCAACATGGCCATGATGACGTGTTCCCGGATTTTGGCCGACACCAAAGCCAGAAACCGCTCATAAGAGCGGTTTTTCAACCCCTCTATCATTTCATCCACCAAAAATTCCGGCAGGGTGCCCAGCAGGGGGGCGGCGTCTTTGTCATCCAGATGTTCCATATCGGCCGGTTGGAGACGGATCTCTTTTTCGGCCAGTTCCCCCAGCTTGTCGCCCAGCACGGCCATCAGCAGGGTGTCCCGTTCCTCCTGGGTAAACTGGTTGAACACCATGTCGTACCCGTTGGATTCCAGATAATCCACCGTTCCCCCGGACCCTTCCATCTGACCCAACCCTTCCAGAGCCGCTTTGGCCGATGTGTACCGGTACAGGTTTTCCATTTTGTCAAAGGTCAGCCGTTCGGCCACCACATGGGCCAGATCCTCCGACAAAACCATCAGCACCCGCTTGCCCCGTACAAACACCATCGTCTCAGCCGTCAGGTTTTCCCGCCGGGTCACCTCTTTCAACCCTTCCAGGCTGTACAGCAGCCGGGCGGCATCGGTGATGGTGCCATCCTTCAGCACAAACCGGTTCCCCACCTCCGGCATGTTGATGACCCCGTGGAACACAACCTCATTTACCTGGATGGACCGGATGGAACTGACCGGGATTTCCTCCCCTTCGCTGGAAGACTCATCAGGGGAAAGCCTTGCGATGTTGGTGATGGGGATGGGGGGGGAGACTTCCGTGTGCTCCGGGTTGGAAAACACGGTGATTTTCACCTCCAGGCCGGATTTCAGGAACTGATGGATTTTTTTGTACAAATCCTCCACCAAAATCAAACGGCGGTGTTTAAACATTCCCCGTTCAAACAGCCGAAGATATTCCCCCAGGACCGGGTAACGCAGGTGGGGTTCCATATCCAGGATGGGCGCCGCCCCCTCCTGGGCAATTTCATCCTCATCCTCTTCGGTTTGGGCGGCCGCCAGATCGTAGGGAAAGGTGGTCAGCAGACTGTCGGCATGGGGGTTGGTGCGCAACACTGTTTCCAGGGGGGCGTTTTCCTGGTTGATGATGTAAATCAGGGATTTGGGCGGCTTTAACCGCTGGCCGATGGCCTGGAACAGTTCCGTCAGTTTGTCTTTGAGGATCTTCTGACGTTCCACGGCCAGGTCCACATTGATGACCTGGATGGATACCGGTGGGGGTTTGGCTGCCATGGCGGTTCGTGGAAACGGGGAGGATCACGTTACCATCGCTCCCGGAGGCCGGGGCAAGGGTTGTCGTTTTAAGCCTGAGTTTGGATTTTATGGATGATTTTTGGCAGGTCGGTCATCAGCATGGATTTGTATAAAAAAAAGCTGGCCCCCGCCTGTTGGCATTCCAAAGCGGTTTGGGGTGACCGGGTGGATGAGATCATAATCACCAGGGCGTTGGGGTCCCGGCTGCGGATATCCTTTAACGCATCCAACCCGTTTACCACGGGCATGATGACATCCAGCACCACCACATCCGGTTGAAGGGAGGTGAATTTTTCCAGGGCATCCCGGCCGTTGACGGCGATTCCCGCCACCTTGTGGCCCATGGAGGTGACCACCGATTGGATGATGGCCTGAGAAGTTTCGGAATCATCTACAATGAGAAACCGCATGTTGATGGCTGGCCTCCCTGAACGGTGGAGGTTTTGTATGGTTTTTGGCTGGACCGGCCCCCCGGACGCTGGGAATCTTTTTTCAATTCCAATACACCACAGCCGGGGGTTAAAGGCCATCACCCGCCACAATATTTTCCAATTTTTCGTGACGCAGGACAGCCAGCCCGATCAGCCGGGTCAACAGCCCGGAATACGAAAGCCCGGCGGCCTCCCACAGTTTGGGATACATGCTGATGGGGGTAAAGCCGGGCAGGGTGTTGATCTCATTGACCACCAGACCGCCATCCGGTTTGAGAAAAAAATCCACCCGGGCCATGCCGTAACATTCCAGGGTTTCAAACACCTCCACCGCCATGGCCTGCACCCGCTCCAACACACCGGGGGGCAGCCGGGCAGGCACCACCAATGAAGCCCCGTCCGCATCCAGATACTTGGCTTCATAAGTGTAGAACCCGTGGCGGGGAATGATTTCTCCCGCCACCGAAGCCTGGGTTTGGGCGGTCCCTTTTTTTCCGGGCACGGCCAGCCCCAAACCGGAAGGGTCCGCCCCGGCCCCCGCCCCCCCCAGCACCGAACATTCTATTTCCCGTCCGCTGACGGCTTCTTCCACCAGTACTTTGGTGTCGTGGCGGAAAGCCTCCTCCACCGCCAACCCGAACGAATTCCGGTTATCGGCCCGGCTGACCCCCACCGAAGATCCCTGGCTGGCAGGTTTTACATACACCGGCAGGCCGAATTCCTCCCGCACCGCGTCAAACATATCCGGCCCCTGGTCCGGGCGGCGCAGGGTTTTCCAGCGGGCCACCGGCACCCCCGCCCCATGCAACAGCCGTTTGGCCACCTCCTTATCCATGCCCAGGGCACTGCCCAGCACATCCGGCCCCACAAAGGGGGCGCCCAGAAACCGCAGCCATCCCTGTAAGGCGCCGTCCTCCCCCCCGGTGCCGTGAATGATGGGGAAAAACACATCCACTTCCGTCAGGAGGGTGTACCCCTGCCGGTTCAGCAGTCGGCCACGGCCTGCCTCTCCGTCCAGCACCACCCGGGGGGCCTGGGGATTGATGGCAATCCGGGCCGGGTCATCCGGGTATAGCAGCAAGCCATCCGGGCTCCCTGCCCGCCAGGAGCCATGCCGGTCCAGGGCGGCCAAAATGGGGCTGTACCGGGAGCGGTCCAGGGCGGCGTATATCCCCAGGGCGGACCGCAGGGAAACCTGATGCTCCCCCCCCCGTCCGCCGCATAAAATGGCGATGGTTTGTGTCATAAAGGTTCCTTGTGTGCCTGGACGTTCATCAATGAAACGTGATGGGACCATCCTTGGTGATCAACATCCAACGGTTGCCCGAGCAACGCCAGGGCTTTGTGATTGGGCCGCCCCAAGGGCAGCCGGGCCAGTTCATCCGGGGTGGCCCACCGGGCCGTATACGGTCCGTCAACCGCCTCACCGGCCAGGATAACAGCCGGATCGGTTTCATCCAGGCGGCCCAAAAGGCAATCCCAGGTAAAATGCAAATGGGTAAGGCCGTGGCGCACCTGACCCAGGTTTTGGGGGGGATATCCCGCCCCCCCGACCGGTTTAAACCCCGCCGGGCCGCCATCAAGACCCATTTCCTCCAACAAACGGTGATAGCCGGAAAGAACCGATTCTCCCGGTTCCAGGACCAGCCAGGGGAATTCCCACAATCCCCCCCACACCCCCTTGGCCGGTCGGCGGCGGACCAGCCACCGGCCCTGGTTTCCCAACAGACTCATCACCCCCTGAACCCGGGCCGCCTTGGGCTGGTGGGCGGCGGCGGGCAAATCCCCCTGCCGCCCCCGGGTATAGGCCACACAGTCCAACCCCAGGGGGCAATTGGCACATTCCGGGTGGACCGGGCGGCAAATCAGGCTGCCCAGTTCCATCAGCCCCTGGTTCAACGCCCTGGGCCCCCCCAGGGATAAGCCCCTCCTGCCCCCCGCCGCCTTTACCAGCCCTTCGGCCAGGGCGGCCACTTGCTTTTTTCCTTCCTTCCCGGAAGGCGGTTCCTCCAAAGCGGCCAGCCGGGCCACCACCCGCCCCACATTGCCATCCACCGCCGGAACCGGCAGGTTAAAGGCCGTGGAGCCGACGGCCCCGGCCGTGTAAGGCCCCACTCCCGGCAAGGCCAGCAACCCTTCCCAGGTATCCGGCACCTCCCCCCCGGATTCCACCATCATCCGGGCCGCCTTGTGCAGGTTCCGCGCCCGGCTGTAATACCCCAGCCCTTCCCACAGTTTCAGCACTTCTTCCTGGGTGGCCGCCGCCACATCCTCCAAGGCCGGAAACCGGTCCATCCACCGCCGGTAATAGGGCAGCAGGGTCTCCATCCGGGTCTGTTGGGCCATTGTTTCGGCCACCCACACCCGGTAGGGGTGGTAATCCCCTCGCCAGGGCAAAGGCCGGGCGTTGGCCCCGAACCAGACCATCAACCGGCTTCCCACCTGTTGGTTCCAAGGGGGGGTACCCGGAGGGGAGGGGTTGCGCCGTGCCATAGGGTCCTAACCGGGGTGAAAGGGTGTCTCGCTGGAGCTATTCTGGCTTAAAACAGGGGGAATAGAAAAGAGGGAAAAACAAACCCGCCTCTGACTATAAAGGAGTGGTCCGACTTCACGGCGGGGACAAAAAAAAGGGAGGCCCTGGGGCCTCCCTTTACACGGTACAAGCGAATGTTTCATACCAACCGACAGATTACTTGAAGCCGGA
>JAOUFO010000077.1 GCA_029858165.1 Deltaproteobacteria bacterium
CCTTTCTTTTCGGGGTTCCTGTCCAGCGTTTACAGCACCGCCATCCGCCTTGCGGCGGCTTAGGGCGGGCTTCAACGCCTTTCTTTTCGGGGTTCCTGTCCAGAACCAGCACAGCCCTGCGTTGTGTCCCCTGGCAGCTCCAAACGTCGCAGGCTTGCTGGTGCCTTTCGTTGGGGGCCGCGGGCCTCCAATCAGTTCAACCCCCTTCCTTTTGGGAAGGGGCAGGGGGATGGGAAAAAACCAGTTGTGCAGAGGTCTCACCGTTTGAAAAATGAAGATTTCGTTCCCCTAAAAAAAATTATCAACTACTGATAAAGAAGACCTCTTTTTACCCACCCTGTGGGTTTATCCCCCCGGATTCAAGAATTTTTTCTTTTCGCCGATACAGAATACAGGAAAAGGGAAATCAACCCCCCCCAAACGATCCAGGAAGCAAACCCGCCCCGGCCATCCCTTCAAAGGAGGCCCAGGGGCAAATCAGGCAGGCCGCCTTTCGGCCGCTTCCCATTGGTACCGGCCAGGATTCCCGGACGGGGGTTGTACCTTTTGCCCCAAACAGACTTGAACCCCCCCATCACAAAGGGTTTACCGGCCCCAAGGAGAACGCATGAACGCGGAAAAATCCAAACACCAACAACAGTCTGACCTGGATAAAGAACGGCAACGGTTTTTAACCAATGGCCGCCGGGTTCAGCGGCTGCCCTCCCAGGATGAAAAACCGGCCTGGGCCATCCGCCCCCACCGCCAACGCAACAAAATCATGGGGTAAACAAACAACCCTGTTTTTGGGGCGTTGCCCCAAACCCCACCAGAGAACGCCCCATCCCGCACCAACACACCCCTGCAATGTTTCGCCTGTCGGCTCCAAACGCCGCAGGCTGGCTGGTGCCTTTCTTTTTGGGGGTCCTGTCCGGCAACCAGCACCGGCCTCCGCTTGTCGGCTTCGCCTCCATGCGGCGTAGCCGGGCTGGTTGCACTTCTTTTGCGTCCTGTCCGGCAACCAGCACCGGCCTCCGCTTGTCGGCTTCGCCTCCATGCGGCGTAGCCGGGCTGGTTGCACTTCTTTTGCGTCCTGTCCGGCAACCAGCACCGGCCTCCGCTTGTCGGCTTCGCCTCCATGCGGCGTAGCCGGGCTGGTTGCACTTCTTTTGCGTCCTGTCCAGCAACCAGCACAGCCCTGCGTTGTGTCGCCTGTCGGCTCCAAACGCCGCAGGCTGGCTGGTGCCTTTCTTTTTGTTTATTGGGGGTTTTCACAAATCTGGATATAGCGTTTAATCAAAGGATCATCCGGTTCCAATGTTTCCGCATCGCGAAAAGCCTCCAGGGCCTGGGCGGGCTGATGGGCGGAAAGCCGGGCAATGCCCAGCCAGCGGTGATTTTGGGAATCCCTGGGGTCCAGTTCCACCGCTTTTTCAAAAGCGGCGGCGGCCTCGTTGAATTCCCTGGTATGATAAAAACAATTGCCCAGGCGCCGCCAACTGGATACATGGTCGGGCCGCAACGCCACCGCTTTTTTCAATTCCATGGCGGCGTGGTGGTAATCTTTTTTGGAATACAAAATCTGGCCCATCCAAAACTGAAACTGAAACGATGAGGGTTTAAGGTTTACCGCCACCTTTATTTCGCTAAAGGCTTTGTCATAGGATTTTCTTTCATAATGGGTGCGGCTTAACCAGTAGCGGTAATTGGGGTTGTCCGCCTTGATTCGGACGGCGGATTGAAACTCCTTGACCGCCCGCTCCATCAGCCCTTTTTCAAACAGATACATCCCCAGCCGAAAGGAGGATTCCTCCTCTCCGGCAAAAGGGTGGTTTTTGCGGGGAATCAGCCGGGAATGGCACCCCCCGCATTTGGCGTTGGGCAGCGAGGGTTCATCCCGAAGCCGGTTTTTTTTGCCGCAATGGGGGCAAAACACGATAAACAGGGTTTCCTGGATGGTCTGTATTTTTATCCGGGCGCCCCCCTGCCGGATGATCTGGTGGTCATATTCCCGGCGTTTGGCCGCGTCGGAAAGCACCTCGTAAGCCAGATTGATCTGGGTGGCCACCGCGGCATCCCCCCCCAGGTCCGGATGATGACCGGCGGTCTTCAACAGCACCCGGTAGGCGCTTTTGATCACATCCGTGGAGGCTTTGGTATCCACCTGAAGAATTTCATAATAATTCATTCGCGCCACCTGGAAATTTTATTTCCGCACAAGCCCGGCCCCTGCTTCTCACCCATGGGAAAAACTCCATTATAGCCATGAACCTTCCCCACAAAATATCGGAAAAGTCCTTTAAGGTAAATCCATACACTCATTGGATTTACGACCACCCGCACCGCATTCTGCCGGACCCCTCGCCGGAACTGCTGTCCGCCCTGCGGGGCCGCCCGGAAATCCCCCAACCCCCCCTGCATGTGGAGCTGGGCAGCGGGTCCGGCAATTTTCTGGTTCAGGCCGCCCTTCAACACCCGGCCCACCATTTTTTGGGGTTTGAACTGCGATACAAACGGCTGGTGCGCTCCGCCCAAAAACTGGACAGCTCCGATTCTCCCCATGTCTGGCTGTTAAAAGAGCGGGGAGAGCGGTTTTCCCGCTATTGCCCCCCCTCCTCGGTGGACCACCTGTATCTTCATTTTCCGGACCCCTGGCCCCGGCCATCCCAATGGAAAAAAAGGATGGTAAGCCCCGGTTTGTTGGCGGATATTCAAAAAACCCTCAAAACCGGGGGGCTTTTCCACCTGAAAACCGACCATTCGGGTTACTTTTTGCATTCCTTAAAGCTGGCGGGCCGTCAGCCGGGATTGAGAATCCGTGAATATTCAAACGATTTTCACCGGACAGGGGTTCATTCCGACAGCCCGAAAACCGAATTTGAGGGATTGTTTCTCTCTCAGGGCAAGCCGGTGTATTATCTGCAATTGGAAAAAATATAAGCGCCGGGACCTCTGCGCCGCCATCCGCCGTGCGGCTCCAAACCCCACAGGCTGGCTGGTGCCTTTCTTATTTTTGCCTTTCTTTTTGCCGTCATTGAACCATGCGTCCACCTGTTCAAATCCCCGCGCCACAATGGGTTCCGCCTGCCGCCGGAAAAGGCGTGTTTGCGGCAAACGGCCTGGGGTGTATCACCCGGAGCCCCGGCAGAAGGTATCCCCCCAAATGGCCCGCCCCCACCCCAAGGCCGGGTGCCCTGAAATGGGTGGGTTGGGGGTTTGTTTTATGGGCCGTGGGTTTTTGCCCCCCCCTGTTGCTGGCCCAATCGCCCCCCTTCACCCTGGAGGCGGAATGGAAAACCGGGGGGAAAATCCACGGAGTGGCCGTCAACGCCGATGAATCCCTGCTGGCCGCCGCCCAGGGCCGGGATCCGGTCCAAGTGGTGCTGTACGACCGGCGCAGCCACGCCCCCCTGGGGCTGATTGAAACCCGGGTGGGTGGCCCCGCCCGGCTGATTTTTGCCCCCGCCCAGGACCTGTTGGTGGTATCCGGACCCCAGGGGGTGGAATTGTGGGATGCGTCCATATCCCGGCTGAAGGCGGGCAAGCCCCTGCCTGCGGCATCCCGTCTGTGGCGGCAGGAACTGGACCATCCGGCGGGGGATGTGGCCCTGGATGATTCGTTTAAAAAGGTGGTGTGGAGCCAGCCCGGGGGCCTGTGGCAACGGGAGGCCCGGACCGGCGCTCCGCCCCCGGACAAACCCTTTTGGACCGTCAAGGGAGAGCTTCGCATCCGGGGGGTGGCCCTGGCGGGAACCAATCTGGCCGTGGCCTACGAGGGGGAAAAATCCATAGACCTGGTTTCCCCCGGATTTTTGGGCAAAGCCAAAACCCAGGCCACCCTGGAAGGCCACCGGTTCGCGGTGGCCGCCATGGCCAGCCGGGGAGGCAGCCTGGGGGGGGGCGGTCTGGTCTCCCTGGACAGCGGGCGGTATCTGATTTCCTGGGGGACGGACCGTCAGCCGGAATCCATCACGTTTTTGGATTTTCTGCCCGCAGACGTCCAACCCGAAGGAATGGCCCCCCTGGGGGGCAGCCACTGGATGCTGGTCAGCCGCCAAACCGCCGGAAAGCCGGGGGGCGGTGAAAAAATCCTGGTGTTGGACAAGGGAAAACCGACGGGAGAGATGGACTCTCCCCCGTTTTATCTGCTGGCCGCCAGCCCCACCGGCAAATACCTGCTGGCCGCCCGTCACAAACGGCTTCAATTGTATGTATTTGCCCAGCCCGCCTCCCCCCTGGCCTATGTGCGCCAGTTAAAGGCGGCGGGCGGAACCAAAACCGCCCTGAGCTATTATCAGCAACTGGATACGACCGGCCTGTCCCCCGCCCTGGTGGATAAGCTGAAAGCGGAATTGAACACCTCCCCGGGGACCGCCGCAGAAGATGATTTTCTGGCCCGGCTCAAAGAGGCCCAGGCCAAAGGGGACCTGACCGCCACCGAACATTGGGCCACCCAGGCCCTGCTGCAAGACCCGGAAAACCCCCAGGCCAAAAAAGCTTTGGCCGGTCTAAAGGGAATGGAAGGCTCCATGGTGGTGGAACAGGCCCGCCTGGCCTATGAGGAAGGGCGGTACCGGGCGGTGATCACCCTGCTCACCACAGCCCTCACCCCCAGAGAGCAGATGGAGGAAGAGGCGGCGGAGCTTATCCGCCAGGCGGAAGCCAAACGCAACATGGAAACCACCCTGGACCAGGCCGAAGAAAAAATGGACTTGGGGCTGTATACCGCGGCCCGCACCCTGGTGGATGATGTGCTGCACAAAGACCAAAAAAATCCCAGGGCCAACAGCCTGAAAACCAAAATAGAAACCGCCGAAGGGGGGGTTTTCCGCGAAATGTCGGCGGTGTTCATCGGGTTTTTGCTGGCCCTGGCCATTGTGGCCGGAATTCTGTATAAAATGCGGAATTCCTGGAACACCCTGTCTATGGAACTCCCCCCCCGGCCTTCCATGATTCCCCCGTTTTTTCGTTTGTGGGGCAAACCGGGGGCCGCCCTGAAATCCCCCCCCGGCAAAAAAAACCCGTGGGAAACCAAACCCGGTCCATCCAACAAAAAGGGGGCCAAACCATCCGGCGGACAAAACCCCCCCAAGGGGGCTCAGCCCCAGACCGCCGCCCCCCCCCCATGGGGATTTGACCGGCCCCCATCGGCCAAACGCAAGGAAACCGAAGCCCTGCTGCACAAAACCGAAGACATGGTGCGGCTGGCCCGCCAACAGGATGTGTACCGCCAACACACCGCCCCTTTGCTGGAACTGGAGGCCGAAATCAACAACTACCTCAGGCGGATACAAGACCCTTCCGCCGATGTGGATACCATTCATCAACGGCTGAACCACATGCTGGACCAATTGAGAGGCATGAACTTTGAGCGCAAAAAAGGGGGCCCGGCCCCACAGGATGAACCCTCCTTTTATGATGTGTTGCAGGTAACCCCCCAGGCCGGGCAGGATGAAATCAAATCCGCCTTTTTCCGCCTGTTAAAAGAATACCACCCGGATAAACACACCCAGTCCCAGTTTGGCTGGATCCGGGAGGAAGCAGAAAAGATGACCAAAAGGCTGGGAGAGGCTTATCATGTGTTAAAGGACCCCAAAAGCCGTGAGGCTTATGACCTGGAACTGAAAAAAAGAAGGAGTGGCGGCAAGTGATTTATTCCATGACCGGATTCGGCAGGGCCGAAAAAACCCTCAACGGATGGACCTGCGGCGCGGAAATCCGCTCGGTGAACAGCCGGTTTCTGGATATGCGGCTTAAACTGCCCGGGGGATTGGGCCACCTGGAAGAACCGCTGAAGGAATTGCTCAAAACCAGGCTGATCCGGGGCAAGGTGGATTGCACGTTGCATATTCAACCGGCAGGGGGCAGCGAGAATGACCTGACCATCAATCCTCAGGCGGCCCAGGGTTTGGCCCGGTTGTTGAACAGCCTAAAACAGGATTACGCCATTGATGTCACCGTAGGGTTGGGGGACCTGTTGCAGATGAAGGAGCTTTTCAATGGCAATTCTCAGGAGGCTTCTGCTGAAACATTGGAACCCCTGGTCCGTTTGACCATGGAGGAGACCCTGGAAGGGCTGGTGGCCATGCGTCAGGCAGAAGGAAAATCCCTGCTGGAGGATTTGAATCAAAGACAATCCGACCTGCGGCGGCTGATGGGAGAAATTGAACCCCATACCGGAGAACTGAGCCAGTTGTACGCCAAACGGCTGAAAGACAATCTGACGCGGTTGATGGATGGCCTCCACCCCGGCGAGGACCGATTGGCCCAGGAAATAGCCCTGTTTGCCGAGCGGTGCGATGTATCCGAGGAAATCACCCGGTTTTACGCCCACCTGGCCCACCTGGACCGCCTGCTGAAGGAGGGAGGGGCCGTGGGGCGGCAGATAGATTTTCTGCTTCAGGAGCTGAACCGGGAAATCAACACCCTTTCCACCAAAAGCAGCCATTCCCAAATATCCGCCCTGTCGGTGGATATCAAGGGGGAATTGGAAAAACTGAGAGAACAGGCACAGAACATAGAATGACCGGCCATTTTTTTCCGAGGGTTTTTGTGGTTTCGGGCCCCAGCGGCGTAGGCAAAAGCTCTGTCATCCGCGGTGCGCTGAAGCGTCTGGAACGGCTTCAATTGTCCGTTTCCTTCACCACCCGCCCCCCCCGGACGGGAGAGGAAGACGGCAAGGACTACTTTTTTGTGGACCCGCTTACCTTCAACCGGATGCTGGCCAACAACGAGTTTTTGGAATGGGCCAAGGTGTACAACAATTACTACGGCACCTCCAAATCCCATATCCAGTCCCTCCTCAGCCAGGGTCATCACGCCCTGCTGGATGTGGATACCCACGGGGCCGTCAACATCAAGGCCATCAGCTCAGGGGGGGTGTTTATTTTTATCGCCCCTCCCTCCCTGAAAGAACTGGAACACCGGCTGATTCAAAGAGGCTCGGAATCCGCCGACAGTCTGCACACCCGGCTTTCCCGTGCGGAACACGAAATGAGCCTGATGCACGAATACAACCATGTGCTGGTCAACACCGATCTGACCCATGCCATAGACGCCTTTGAGCAAATTGTGCAGGAGGAATACACCCGCAACATTCCCTTCCATTGTGATGATTTTGACAGCCCGGACCTGGAAGAACCTCTCCTGGATGATCTCTCTCTGCGGGTGATCCACAACCTGCAACCAGCCATTACCGGTGATTTGAAGCGGGAATTGACCCAGGTTTTCAGCTTTCAACTGGAAACCTCCCTGGGCAACATCCTGCGCGACAGCCTGGAAACCGCCGCCCGCAAACCCAAACAGCCCCCCCACAACTGACCTTTATTTACCTGCCGCCTTCCATTAGAATAGGCCCGTACAAAAACAACCTTTTTCATATTCCGGCGGTTGGAACGGTTCTCATCCACCGAAGATCCCCCCACAGGGCAGGCCATGATCAGACTGGACGACCTGATAAACCAAGCGGCCTCTTATCTGCCCCAGGATTCCAACCTGGAGTTGATATCCAAAGCCTACGTCTATTCCGCCACGCTGCATAAGGACCGCTATTCCCCCTCCGGCACCCCCATGTTGCAGCACGCTTTGGAGGTGGCCCATATTCTGGCCGGGCTTAAGCTGGACCTCACCTGCATTCTGGCGGGGCTGCTGCATGATGTGCTGAAGGAGGATTTGGCCAAAAAAGGGGAACTGGAATCCACCATGGGGCCCCCGGTGGCCGATCTGGTGGAGGCCCTTTCCAAAATCAGCCGGGCCAGCTACCACAGCAGTGAGGAATCACGGGCAAACCCAATGCGCCA
>JAOUFO010000078.1 GCA_029858165.1 Deltaproteobacteria bacterium
CGGCAGCCAGCACCGGCGTTCATTTGTCGCCTGTTGGCTCCAAATTCCTTAGCCGGGCTGGTTGCACTTCTTTTTGGCCTTTCTTTTTGGGCTTTTCAATACATTGAAGCAGGGGATATGTCACCATTAAGCCGTTGGACCGCCGCCGATTCCATGGAATTGTTCAACATTCGTGGTTGGGGCCAGGGATATTTTGATGTCAACAACCAGGGCCATCTGGCCATGCGCCCCAATCAGCAGAACCCCGCCATGCAGATAGACCTGGTGGAACTGGTGGAGGATGCCCAGCAAAAAGGGATTGCCCTGCCGCTGCTTATCCGGTTTTCCGATATTCTGCATGACCGGCTGGATACCCTGCGCCAGGGGTTTGACCGGGCCATGGAAGCTTCGGGATACAAAGGCAGCTATCTTCCGGTGTACCCCATCAAGGTCAATCAGCAGCGTCAGGTGGTGGAAGAGGTGGTGCGGTTTGGAACAGCCGGAGGCATGGGGCTGGAAGCCGGATCCAAACCGGAACTGCATGCCGCGCTGGCCATGCAGAATGAGGACCGATCTCTGGTGATCTGCAACGGGTACAAGGATTCCGCTTACATCCGGCTGGCCCTGCTCAGCCAAAAACTGGGCAAGCGGGTTTTTCTGGTGGTGGAAAAACTGGGTGAACTCCAACTGATTCTGGATATTGCCCGTGAGGAAAAAGTGGAGCCGCTGATCGGCATCCGCATCAAGCTGGTTTCCTCCGGCTCCGGCCGGTGGGAGGCATCCGGCGGGGATTTTTCCAAGTTCGGCCTGACCGCATCGGAACTGGTGGAGGCGGTGGAGCTTCTCAAACAGGCCGATATGCTCCATCGCTTTCAACTGATCCATTTTCATTTGGGTTCCCAGGTGACCAATATCCGCCGGGTGAAGGAAGCCCTGGGGGAGGCGGTGCGCTATTTTGCCGAATTGACCAAGCTGGGGTGCGCCATCGGGTATGTGGACGTGGGGGGGGGGCTGGGGGTGGATTACGACGGCTCACGATCCTCTCACCATTCCTCCATCAACTACACAGAGGAGGAATACGCCAACGATGTGGTGTATGCCCTGGAGGGAATCTGCCGGGCGGGAAACCTGCCCCACCCCATCATCATTACCGAATGCGGACGGGCCATGACAGCCCACCATGCCATGCTGGCCATCAATGTGTTTGAAACCGCATCCCTGGACCAGGATCCCTCCCAACGGGAAGCCCCTTCCCTGCTTCCACCGGCGGACCGAAAAGACACCCCGGAGGTCATTGAAAAACTGGAGGAAATCCAGACCGGCCTGACCGTAAAAAACCTAAGTGAATCCTGGCATGACGCCCTGTACTTTCGGGAGGAAGGCAACCGGATGTTCCAACTGGGTTTGTTGTCCCTGAACCACCGGGCCGCCGCCCAGCGGTTGTTCTGGCGTATCGCCCGGGGGGTGGAGCGGCTCAGCCGGGGGGAAAAACGGGTGCCGGAGGACGTGGAAGCCCTGGACACCCTGCTGGCCGACAAATACTTCTGCAACTTTTCGGTGTTTCAATCCCTGCCGGATTCCTGGGCCATAGACCAGCAGTTCCCCATCCTGCCCCTGGACCGCCTGAAAGAAAAACCCACCCGCAACGTGGTGCTTCAGGACCTCACCTGCGATTCCGACGGAAAAATAGACAACTTCATCGGCCCCCGGGGGCGCCAGCCCACCCTGCCCCTCCATCCGCTCAAACCAAACGAGCCCTACTACCTGGGGGTGTTTCTCACCGGCGCCTACCAGGAAATTCTGGGGGACCTGCACAACCTGTTCGGAGACACCAACGCCATCCATGTGGCCCTCAACCCGGATGGATCGTGGCGCTATGAACAGGTGATTCAGGGAGAAAAAGTCTCCGATGTGCTGGATTACGTCAACTTTGGCGAAGATGACCTGCTGAACCGTGTGGATTCCCAGATCAGTCGCCAGATCAAAGCGGGCAACCTGACCCCGGAAGCAGGCCAGGCCTACCGCAACCTGTACCGCCAGGGGCTGGACAGCTACACCTACCTGGAACGCCCCAAAGAAGTGCAGCCAGCCCGGCCAAAAAGGCCGTAAGGCCTGTGGTGGTGCGACATTCCGGTTGGTTGAATCAATTGAAATGTAGAAGACTATTGCCCCCTCCCTGTGTGGGGAGGGGGCGCCCGCCTGCGGCGGGCCGCCCCTCTCCAGAGGGCGAGGGGCCTGGGTGTGCTGAATTGGTGAGGAAAAATCCATCCGTCTTGGGGGCTGCCTATCGGGTTGCCGGAAAGGGAACCAAATCAACAACCAAAAGCAATGCGGGGGAGCGTGCCCCCCCGAGCCCCCTATTTACGGGTTTTGAAGAAGCCGTATAGAGAGTCAAGGGAGCCGCGCTCCCTTGTGGGGTTTGGGGCAAAGCCCCAAAAAGAAAGGCACCAGCCAGCCTGAAAAACCCCTCTCCCCGGTCGCTTTAAGCGACCGAAACACCTGCCCTCTCCCGCGCGCGCCTTTGAAGGGTGTTGAAAAATACGAATACCGGGGTTCACCATGGGGATGCAGAGGGTGATGCCGCTACCATATTCCGGCCGCTTTCGGTCTTTCACTTGCCCTGGGGGCCTCCATCCCCTAAAATCGGCTTGTTTAGCGCACTCCGGCCCCGCCAAAGGCCGGGGATGGCCACACACCCTCCACAAAGGTTTTGTATGCTGGAACAACGGGAAGAACGGGAAAAAGCCTTAAGACAGGCCCTGGAACAAAGAATCCTGGTGCTGGACGGGGCCACAGGCACCTATTTGCAGCAAAAAAATCTGACCGCCGTCGATTTCGGGGGCGAAGCCCTGGATGGCTGCAACGAAAATCTGGTGCTGACACGCCCGGATGTGATCCGCACCATGCACGAGGATTACCTGCGGGCCGGAGCCGATATTGTGGAAACCAACACCTTTGGGGCCACCCCCCTGGTGTTGGCCGATTACGATCTGGAGGACCGATACGAGGAGATCAACCTTGCGGCAGCCCGTCTGGCCCGTGAGGCGGCCCGGATGTTTTCCACCCCCGAGAAACCCCGGTTCGTTTGCGGGTCCATGGGCCCCACCACCAAGGCCATCAGCGTCACCGGAGGGGTCACCTTTGAGGAGTTGGAGGAAAATTTTAAGCTTCAGGCCCTGGCCCTGTGCCGGGGGGGGGCCGATTATCTGCTGATAGAAACCGCACAGGATACACGCAACATCAAAGCGGCCCTTTCGGCCATTGGGCAGGCGGGGGTTGAACTGGGGTATGCCATTCCGGTGGCGGTATCGGGCACCATAGAAGCCAGCGGCACCATGCTGGCCGGTCAGGGGGTGGAGGCCCTGTATGCCAGCCTGATGCACACCGACCTGTTGTACATCGGTTTAAATTGTGCCACCGGCCCCGCTTTTATGACGGACCATGTCCGCTCCCTATCCGCTTTGGCCAAAACCAGGGTGGCGGTGGTGCCCAACGCCGGGCTGCCGGATGAGGATGGCCGGTACCTGGAAACCCCGGCCATGATGACCGGGGTTCTGGACCGGTTTGTGCGGGAAGGGTGGGTGAACATTCTGGGGGGATGCTGCGGCACTTCTCCGGCCCATATCCAGGCGTTTGCCCAACTGGCCCGGGGGGCCAAACCCAGGCAGGTCCCCACCCATCACCGCAGTTTGATTTCGGGGGTTGAACTGCTGGAACTGACCGATGAAAACCGGCCCATCATTGTGGGGGAGCGCACCAACGCGGTGGGCAGCCGGCTGTTCCGCCAGATGATTGAACGGGAGGAGTTTGAGGAAGCCTCTGCCATTGCCCGGCGGCAGGTGGATGGCGGTGCCCAGGTGATTGATATCAATCTGGCCAACCCCGACCGGGATGAAACCGCCGACATGCGGGCTTTTCTGGAAGCGGTGATCCACAAGGTGAAGGTGCCCCTGATGATAGATTCCACCGATGCCGGGGTGATCCAAACCGCCCTGCCCTACTGCCAGGGAAAGGCGGTGATCAATTCGGTGAATCTGGAGGATGGAGAAAAACGGTTTGAAGAGGTGGTGCCCCTGGCCCGGCGGTTCGGGGCGGCCCTGGTGGTGGGCACCATTGATGAAAACCCGGACCAGGGGATGGCTGTCACCCGCCAGCGGAAGCTGGAGGTGGCCGCCCGGTCCTTTGACCTGCTGACCGGAAGGTACGGCATTCCGCCGGAGGATTTGTACTTTGACCCATTGGTGTTTCCCTGCGCCACCGGGGATGAAAACTACATCGGCTCAGCTTTGGAAACCATAGAAGGGGTGCGGCTGATCAAACAGGCCTTTCCTCTGTCCAAAACCATCCTGGGGGTATCCAATGTGTCCTTTGGCCTGCCCCCCGCCGGGCGGGAGGTGTTGAACGCGGTGTTTTTGTACCACTGCGTTCAGGCCGGGTTGGACCTGGCCATTGTGAATGCCGAAAAGCTGGTGCGTTATTCCACCATTGATCCGGAGGAAATCCGGCTGGCGGAAGACCTGCTGTTCAACCGGGGGGAGGACCCGGTGGGGGCGTTTGCCAACCACTTTCGGGGAAAAAAACCGGTGGAGACCGCTCCGGTGGAAAAACTGCCCCTGGCCGACCGGCTGGCGCGCTATGTGGTGCGGGGGTCCAAAGACGGTCTGGCCGCCGATTTGGAGGAGGCCCGGGGGGTGATGGCCCCCCTGGATGTTATCAACGGCCCGCTGATGGCCGGGATGGAGGAGGTGGGCCGCCAGTTCAACGCCAACAAGCTGATTGTGGCCGAAGTGCTTCAAAGCGCCGAGGTGATGAAAGCGGCGGTGGCCCACCTGGAACCCTACATGGAAGCCAACCAGTCGGCTCAGCAGGGGGTGATGCTGCTGGCCACGGTCAAGGGGGATGTGCATGACATCGGCAAAAGCCTGGTGGATATTATTTTCACCAACAACGGCTACAAGGTGATCAACCTGGGAATCAAAATCCCCCCGGAAACGCTGATCGCCCAATGGAAAGTCCACAAGCCGGACCTCATCGGCCTGTCCGGACTGCTGGTGAAATCGGCCCACCAGATGGTGACCACCGCCCAGGACCTCCATCTGGCGGGCATCACCACCCCCATCCTGGTGGGGGGGGCGGCCCTGACCCGGGCGTTTACCAGAAACCGGATCACCCCGGCCTATGAAGGGCTGGTGGTGTATGCCTCCGATGCCATGACCGGCCTGGACCTGGCCAACCGGCTGATGACCGATGAAGGCCGTCAACAGGTGACTGCCGAAATGGCCCAGGTGCCTCCCACCGCGGAAGCGGCAGCCCCCCGGGAAATCCAGCCCACCCCCACCACCCGCTCCGGGCGCATCCGGCAGGAACTGGATATCCCCCCCGTGCCGGACACAGACCGCCATGTGATGCAGACTTTAAACCTGGATGAAGTGTGGCGGTTCCTGAACCCCCAGATGCTCTACGGCAAGCACATGGGGCTGAAAGGCGGCGCCCGCCGTTTGCTGGAGGCCGGAGACCCCAAAGCCCTGGAACTGAAAGCCGTGTTTGACCGGCTGATGGCCGACGGGCGCAAGGGGGCCATCCGGGCCAGGGCGGTGTGGCGGTTTTTTCCGGCGGAAGGCCGGGTGGGGTCGGAGGGAAACCGGCTGGTGGTGTTTGACCCTGTCACGGGGGTTGAGCTTTTGGAGTGGGGGTTTCCCCGGCAGGCGAGGCCGGATGGGCTTTCTCTGCCGGACCTGGTGCTCCCCCCCCGTGGAGGGGGGCGGGACCATGTGGGGGTGTTTGTGGTCACCGCCGGGGAGGGCATCCGGGAGTTGGCCGAAGAATACAAAGCAAAGGGAGAGTATCTGCTGAGCCATGGGGTACAGGCCCTGGCTCTGGAAACCGCCGAGGCCGCCGCCGAATGGGTTCATGGACGGATGCGGAACATGTGGGGATTCCCTGATCCGGCGGAATTCACCCCCACCCAGGTGTTCCAGGCCAAATACCGGGGAAAACGGTATTCCTTCGGCTATCCGGCCTGCCCGGATTTGTCCCATCAGGAAGGGTTGTTCAAACTGCTGGAGCCGGAATCCATCGGGGTGCGGTTGACGGAAGGGGACATGATGGAGCCGGAAGCGTCGGTGTCGGCCCTGGCCTTTCATCACCCGGACGCGGTCTATTTCTCGGTGGGAGACCAGGAGGTTGAACCGGGTGAAGAACCATAGGCTACCGGCTGGCGATCCTTTGTTCCAGGGCCTGCATCACCATGCGGGCATCAAACTGGTTTCCCTGTTGGACAGCCAGAGGGGCCCGTTCCAGCTTTATGGTGCGGGACACCACATAATAGGATTCTGACACATTGGAGGAGGTGTTCAGCACCTTGAAGGAGCCGTAGCCGACATCCAAAGTCAATTGGGCGCTACGGTAAAAATTGAACGGCTCAGGATTGATCAATATCCGAAAACGGCCCCGGCCCACCACCGGCGTGATGTAGACGATAATGTAGGTCACCTCATCCACCTTGATGTCCTGGTAGCCCATCACGCCGTCAAAGGCCCGATAGGTGTGACGGTCCGCCTGGGCGCCCCCCGCCCCCCCCAACCACAGCAATCCGATCAACACGCCGGCCAGCAAACGCTTTTTCATGACTTTCTCCTCAAGGTTTCCGTCTGTCTTTATACCCCACTTTTATTCCTTTATCGGAGGAAGTTCAAATTACTTTAACAAAAAGAAAGGCACCAGCCCGGCTAAAAACTCTCCCTCTCCCCTCCCGTCTGACGGCGGTCTGCCCCTCCCCTTCAAGGGAGGGGCTTTAATCGTGCCTCTTGGATTGGCTGACATTCATCAGACTTGTGATGGTACACGTTTGCGGTTTGTTGATTCAAAAGGGAATGTATGGGTTTTCCCCTCCCTGGTTGGGGAGGGGTGGCACCCGAAGGGTGACGGGGAGAGGGGGGGCCGCAAGGCCCGTGCCGGTGCTGGCGCTGGACAGGAACCCTGGGAGAGGGGCGGACCGCCGTCAGGCGGGCGGGGTGAGGCCGCTTTTGGGCGATGCGGCCCTAACCCCCGGCGCATAGGGAAAAAAAGAAATCCCTCCCTGGGCAAAGACTGCCTGGGGGGGATTTTTTTTGCCTTGCGAAGGCGTTTGGTCTCCCGGTTGGGATTCCTGTGCGTTAAAACCTATGGATGGGATTCCGGCATCCGGTTTGCCGGTTGAGGGCAATCCCACAGGACAAAATGATGGTATATCGTTGAATTTAAACGGGTTCATGTTTCATCAGAAAAACGTCAGGCGGTGAGTGGGGGGTAAAAAATGGAATTATTTTTGGAAAAGGGGCAAAATGGACCAACTTTGGCATTTGCAATCCTAGACACAGGTGCAGTCCCCTGCCCTGGAGCGTGGTTCAGACTTTGCTCTGGCCTGAGTGACGGTGGTGTTGGCAAACGGGCGGGGGATATGACAGAACCCCATGGGTTGAACAGGGGGATTCTCAAGGAAGAGGTCTCTTAAACACGGTTTGTTCCATCCCGGCGGGCGGGGATTCCCCCCCTTGAAATCGGGCTGGGGCTTAAAACAAACCTCATGGAAACCAAGCTGGGAGCACGCTATGGCAGGCAACGCGATGGAGGAAATGGATACGGATATGGGGGGGGATTTCAACCTGGATGACGATTCGTTGTTCACCGACCTGGACAACGAGGTGACCCTGGATGACGCCGTGGGGGATGGAGATGATTTTAACCTGGATGGCGGAGCGGGGG
>JAOUFO010000079.1 GCA_029858165.1 Deltaproteobacteria bacterium
TGTTGCTGTTTGGAACCCAAAAAGAAAGGCGGTGAACCCCGCCCAAAGCGGGCCACAAGGCCCGTGGCGGTGGTGAACCGCTGGACAGGAACCCAAAAAGAAAGGCACCAGCCCGGCTAACGCCGCATGGAGGCGAAGCCGACAAGCGGAGGCCCGTGGCGGTGGTGAACCGCTGGACAAACAGCAAAAAAACAAAGCGGGGGAGCGTGCCCCCCCGCACCCCCCTTTTAGGGGCTGATGTGGAAGGCCTATGGTATTGCTTGTCACCCTGGGACGGCTCTGGTAAAAATTGAGGGTGGAGCAAAAAAAACCGGTTTCGGGCACCACTGTTCAACTCAACACTCCACCCTTGGCAACGACCCTTGACCCCTGGCCTTTTCTCCCCCACAGACCTTATTATAGACGTTGGGACCACCCACACGGTGCTGGCCTCCCGGCAAAACGATTTTTTTGTCCGGCGGGAGAGCCGGGTGGCCATCCGCTACACCACCCCCCCCAGGGGAGGGCCGCCAACAGCCAAGGTGGAGGCGGTGGGACGGGAGGCTCTGGACTTCAACGATGCCAAGGAAATCCGGGTTATCCGGCCCATGGACCACGGGCGGGTGGTGGAAGCCACCCCGCTGGATTTGATGTTGAAAGCCATGTTGAGCCAAACCCCCGGCCGTTGGGGAAGGCTCCGTCCGTTGCGGGGATTCGGGGGGCTGGTGGGACCGCCGGAGCAGGATGCGGAGCAACGGCTGCGGCTGGTGGAATTTTCCCAAACCCTGGCCCGTGGCTCGGTGGACACCATAGACATCCCCATGGCGGGGGCCAGAAGGTTGGGGTTTTCCATGGAGGACCCCCACGGGCGGATGATCATAGATTTTGGCGGGGGAAAAACCTGCATGGGGGTGATCGCCATGGGGGGACTGGTGGCTTGGCACACGGCCCATTTCGGCGGCCAGGACCTGGACCGGGCCATTGCGGTTTACCTGGAACGAAAGCATCAGTTGATCATCTCCCCGGAACAGGCCATGGAGATCAAACACCAGATAGGGGCGGTGTATCCCAAGGCAAAACCGGCCAAACTACAGGTGGATGGAATCCAGCAAAACGCCACCCGCGCCAAAAAAATTGTGGTGGAAGACCAGGAAATCCGTGAGGTGATCCTGAACGCCATGGAACCTTTGAATCTGGCGATCCAGGCAGGATTCAGAGGGGTAACCCCGGAATTGTGCGGGGATATTGCCCGGGCCGGAGTAACCTTGGTGGGGGGAAGCGCCCTGCTGGAAGGGTTGGCCAGCCATTTATCCGAAAGGTTGGGAATTGGGTTTTATGTGGGGGAAGACCCCATGAACACGGTTGTAATGGGAGCCCACGAAATGCTGTTGGAAAACCGGGGTCCTTCCAGCGGGAAGAAACCCCAAACCGGATGACTTGAGCCCTTTGACCTATGCTGGATATATTGAAAAACAACCGGGTGTTGATCACCGGGGTGGTGTTGGCCATCCTGATGGCCGGTTTGCTTTCACTGCGTCTGCAAAAGCCGGAAATAGGCGATGTGGCCCAGCAAGGGCTGGATGACGTGATCTCCCCGTTTCAATCCACCTACCACAAGGGGGTGAAAACAATCAACGAATGGGTTGACGATTATGTGATCCTGGTGGACCTGAAACAGGAAAACCGCCAATTGAAAATGCAGATTGAGACCCTTCAGGAAGAATTGAACCACCACATCAACTCTTCCATTCAATTCAACCTGCTGCGGGAGCAGTTGAAATTCATGGAGGAGGACCCCCACCAAAAGGTGTTTTCCGAGGTGATCGGAGAATCCGTGGATAACTTCCACCATGTGCTGGTGATCAACAAAGGACGCTCGGCGGGAATCCGCCGCAACTTTCCGGTGGTGCTGAGAGAAGGGGTGGTGGGACGAATCCAGTCGGTCACCGCAGACAGAGCCGTGGTGCAGTTGATTGTGGACCGCCGCCATCAATTTCCGGTGCTCATCCAGCGCACCCGGGAGCAAATGATGATCAAAGGACTGGAAAATCACCTGATTTTGGAGCCCAACGAAAACCGGGGCATGCTGGTGGGACTGGGAGAAGGGTTGCAGGTCAAACGGATCCGCATGCTGACCGATGTGCAAAAGGGGGACAGGGTGATCACCAGCGGCATGGCGGGGATATTTCCCAAGGGGCAGCTGGTAGGCATCATCACCGATGTGCGCCAGGAAAAACATGAGCTGTTTCAGACCGCCGAGGTCCGATCCGCGGTGGATTTTGACAAAATTGAAGGGGTGTTTGTCATTTTGAAAAGCCCAAAATCCAACAACTTTCCAATATTCAGTTCTCCATGAAATCCATTTCACTGGGATTGATGGGTTTTTTTCTGGTTTGGCTGCATGTTTCCGCGGCCCACCAGTTTTCCATTTGGGGGGTGAAACCCAACCTGTTGTTGATGGGGGTGATCATCGCGGGGTTGCGGTGGATGAACCCCTGGGTGTTGATGTACGCCGCTTTTGCCGGGCTGGTGGAAGATACCTATTCCCACAGTTTGCTGGGGGTGTACGGGTTAAGCTTTCTGGCCACGGTGGTGGTGGCCTATTATGCAGGCCGGTCCTTGTTTGAACAAAACATTCTTTTTATGATGCTGGCGGTGGTGGGCATCACCCTGTTTGAAGGGTTGCTGGCCATCACCCTGTTGCGGATGGTGGAGGGGGATGTTCCCGGCCTGAAATGGTTTTTTAGCCGGACCCTGCCAGTGGCCCTGTATCATGGGGCCTTGACTCCCCTGTTTATTTTTTCGGTACGCAAATGGGAATTGTTGTTTGACCGGGAATAAACCGGTGACCGTTGTTTGATCCCGCTGTTGCCGACATCCACCCGATTTTCAATCTTCAGGCAAACCCATGAAGTTTTCACTGGTATCCAATGAGGAATCTAGCCTGTTTCGCGCCCGGTTGTGGTACATCGGGGGCGCTCTGGGGATTTTGTTCATTGTCTTGGTGTTTCGCATTTGGTACATGCAAACCATAGACGGCGGCTACTATGCTGAGGTGGCGCGGGGAAACCGCATCCGGGTGATTCCCAAAGAAGCCCCCCGGGGCCAGATATTTGACCGCAACGGGGAAAACCTGGCTTTGAACCTCTCCTCCTACAATGTGATGCTGATGCGGGAAGACGCTCCTGATCTGAGCAAAACCTTGCGCAATCTTTCCACTTTGGCCGGTGTACCGCTGAAAACCCTGGAGGATCTGGCGGAGGAGGCCAAAAAAGCCCCCCGCTACAAATCAGTGATGGTCCTGGAAGATGTGCCTGATAAAACCGCGGACCTGATAGACACCTATCAGGACGACATCCCCGGTGTCAGTGTGGAAATCAAAGCCAAGCGGTTGTACCCCAACGCCTTTCTTACCTCCCATGTGGTGGGGTATGTGGGGGATATTCACGAAAACCAATTGCGCAATATGCCCCTTTCCAAGCTGTCTTCGGCCCAGATCGTGGGCCAGGCCGGTTTGGAGCTTTCCATGAACAATCTGCTGATAGGCACCGACGGGGGGCGTCAGGTGGAGGTGGACCACATCGGGAGGGAACTTCGGGTCATCAACAAACCGGTCAACCCCACTCCCGGAGCCAATATCACCTTGACCGTGGATTTGAGGCTGCAACAGTTTTTGCGAAACATGATGCGGGGCTACAAAGGGGTGGCTCTGGTCATGGCACCGACCACCGGGGAAATCCTGGGGATGGTCAGTTCCCCAGATTATGATCCCAATCAGTTTTTAAAAGGCATAGACGAAAAAAAATGGCGGAGCTTTATTCACGGGGTTGATAAACCCCTGATGAACAAGACCATCCATGGGGTGTACCCCCCGGGGTCCACCTTTAAAATGTTGACCGCCGCAGCGGCCCTGGACCTGAAGGTCATTGATAAAAACACCAAGCTCAACTGTCCGGGGTATTACCGGGTGGGCCGGGATATTTCCTATTGCTGGAACCGATCGGGCCATGGAGATTTGACGGTGACCCAGGCCCTGAAATATTCGTGCAATGTGTTTTTTTACCAGTTGGGGCTGATGGTGGGGGTGGAACGATTGAGGGAATACAGCCGCATGTTCGGATTTGCCCAGCCCACCGGGGTGGAGTTGGGGGGGGAAAAAACCGGGTTTTTCCCCAGCAAGGCCTGGAAAAAATCCGCCCTGCGCCAGCCGTGGTATATCGGCGAAACCATGCATCTGGCCATCGGCCAGGGATACATGACTATCACCCCCCTGCAACTGCTGAATTACGTCAATGTGCTGGCCAATAACGGGACCTGGGTGCGGCCCACCATCATCCGCAGTGTGGTGGACCCTGACGGCATGGAACGGATTTCCAAAAACGATCTCCCCCGGGAAACCCGCATCCTGCCGCTTTCCACGGACCATCTGGCCACCATCCGGGAGGGAATGGTTCAGGCCGTCAACGGTCCCGGAGGGACCGCACACCGGGCCGCCTCCCCCTATTATCTGGTAGCCGGAAAAACCGGAACATCCCAGGTGGTGGGACGAGGAAAAAAAGACATGGGCACCAGGGAAACCCTGCCCCATTCCTTTTTTGTGGCCTATGCCCCGGCCTATGACCCCCAGATTTCGGTGATGGTGCTGGTGGAACACGGCATGGCGGGAGGCGAGGTTTCTGCCCCCCTGGTACGGCAGGTGATGGATTTTTACTTCAACAACATAGAAACGGTGCGTCCCCCCCTGGTGAAACCCGTCTCCGATGAAAAAGATAACCCGGAGTTAAACGACTCCGATGCCATTCGCCAGTTCAGGGAAAAGCTCTCCGGTGCCTTCAGGGACAACCCTCCCGGTTCCTCCGCCAGTTCCCCCTTGCCTTAAACCGGGGGATACCCTAACCTTTTTTATTGCGGATATGGATTCAACCCTTCCAGGGGGCCTGACCCTCAGGCAAACCCGGCCGTTTTGTCTGGCCTCCGCCTCTCCCCGCCGGGCTGAATTGTTGCGGCAATTGGGGCTTGTTTTTGAGGTGTGGGCAGCCCATGTGGATGAAACCCCCCTGGGGGATGAATCCCCGGAAGAGCATGTACAACGGCTGGCTTTGGAAAAAGGCCGGTCCGCCGCGGAGAAGTTTCCCGGCCACCTGATTTTGGCCGGAGATACCGTGGTGGAGCTAAACGGAGAAATTCTGGGCAAACCGGAGGACCCGCCGCACGCCCGCCGGATGTTGCGGGCGTTATCGTCCCGATGCCACCGGGTGATGACCGGTTATGTGTTGTGGGACGGCCCCACCGGTGAGCGGATGGAGGGAATGGTGGAAACCAAAGTGTGGTTTCGGGAGCTTCCCCCCAACTGGATCCACTTCTACACCGCCCAGGCCGAGCCTTACGACAAAGCGGGGGGGTACGCCATTCAGGGGCTGGGGGGGGCCATGGTTCATCACCTGGAGGGAAGTTACACCAACGTGGTGGGCTTTCCCGTGGAAGCAATTTTTTGGGACCTGTTGAGCAAGGGATGGGTGGTGTTATGAGATTGGGCATATTCACAAAAAAAACCGGCGGCAAACCATCCGTCATCCAACAACCATGCGCCACAAACCAGACCAGGGTCCAATTCCGGCAACCAGGCCGGATAGGCAGGGGGCTGGCCCTCCTGGGTTGGCTTTCGCTGGCCGTCAGCGGGGGGAACCAGACAGCCTTGGCCGAGGAGGACCCCTTTGTCCCCCAGGGGGTGTGGCTGATGGAAACCCGTTTGGTGACAGAAATCCAGACCCAGGGGTTTACCAAAAACGGGAAACAAGGCCCCCTGCTGTTGGGGCTGGTGTCTGATGAATCCCTCCGAAACCAGTTAAAAGGCGATGTCACCCGGCAGAGTTCCGGGGTGGACCTCACCCTGCGCTGGGGATTGGGGGACCGCTGGAATCTGGCCCTGATCCTGCCGTATCGCAACCTTACCCAACATTCCACCCTGGTTTCCGCCACCACGGACCCGGCGGCCGTCAGTACGGCGGAGGCTTTTCCCGAAAAAACAATTTCGGGGCTGACCGATGTGGAGTTGTTGAGTCTGCACCGGCCCGCATTTACGGACCGCCATGGTTTGATTCTGGGTTACGGCATCAGTGTTCCTGCCCGCCGCAGGGATAAAGCCCTGACCCACCTGAAAGGCCTGGCCCTGGAGCGGCCCAGTCCCTCAGGGCTGGTTCTGTTCCACTACACCTTTTACCCGAACATATCCCATTCCCGGTTTGATGTGCGGGCCACCTACCGGTATCTGGCCAACGCCATCCTGGAGGATGCCGACGGCAACACAACCCCTTTGCTTCCCGCCCGGGAATCGGATGTCAAAATAGGCTGGCGGCAGGGGTGGGGCTACCTGGAATGGGAGCTTCAACTGGAACAGTTCAGCACCACCTCCAACATCCTGGACGGCATCAACCAAAAAGACGGGCAGGATGCCTTTGAGGGAAACTTTCTGCTGAGTTACGGAAACCTGAACGATTTGGAGACGGGTCCAGTGGCACTGCCTTTCAAGGTGGAAGCCGGACTGGGAAAAACCCTTCAAGGGTTTTCCTCCCCCGCCACAAACAAAGTCACCCTTGCGGGTTGGCTTTATTTTTAACCGCCGCGGTGTTTGGGGCCCAAGGGCAACCCCCCAACAACCGGCAACCGGTTGTAAGTTAAAAACCCAACCCCCAAAGGAACAGCCATGAACCATTTTTTAAAAAAACAGATGGCCCACGCAGCAGCGGTCTTTTTGGCCGGGTTCGCCGCCGTCCTGACGGTTTCCGCCGCCGGGGCCGCCCCGGCCCTGACCGACGGCCTGTATGCCAAATTTGAAACCTCCAAAGGGGTGATTGTCGCCCGGCTACACGACCAACAGGTGCCGGTGACTGTGGCCAATTTCGTGGGGTTGGCCGAAGGCACCGCCCGTCATGTGGATGATTCCGGCAAAACCCTGAAGACCAAACTGTACAACGGCACCATTTTCCACCGGGTGATCGCCGATTTTATGATTCAGGGCGGGGACCCCAGAGGCAACGGCACCGGCGGGCCCGGCTACACCTTCAAGGATGAGTTCCACCCCAGCCTGATCCACAACAGCCCGGGAGTGCTTTCCATGGCCAACGCCGGTCCAGCCACCAACGGCAGCCAGTTTTTTATCACCCATAAAGAAACCCCCTGGCTGGATGGACGCCACACGGTGTTCGGCAATGTGGTTCAGGGACAGGATGTGGTCAACGCCATCCGCCAGGGGGATACCCTGGTTTCGGTGACGATTCTGCGGGTGGGAAAAAAAGCCCAAGAGGCGGATTTGGTCAGTCTGGCCAAAGCCAAAATGGATAAGCAGCAATGGTCGGCCAACAAACGGCCCCTGTTTTAGGTTCTTTTTGTGAGGCGGGGGGATGGGAAATAAAAGGGGATGCCAGGTCCCATTGGGCAACTTCGGTACTGACCGGTTGCCTTTCTTTTTGGTGCTGTCCAGCAACCGCCACAGCCCTGCGTTGTGTCGCCTGTCGGCTTCAAACGCTCCAGGCTGGCCGGTTGCCTTTCTTTTTGGTGCTGTCCAGCAACCCCCACACAC
>JAOUFO010000080.1 GCA_029858165.1 Deltaproteobacteria bacterium
GGACCGGAGCGGACGAACCTCTGGTGTTCCGGTTGTGGCGCCAGCCGCATCGCCGGGTAGCTATGTTCGGAAGGGATAACCGCTGAAAGCATCTAAGCGGGAAGCCCACCTCAAGAAAGATTTCCCTGGGGGCTCAGACCCCCCTGAAGGTCTCAGGCAGACTACCTGTTTGATAGGCGGGATGTGAAAGCGTGGTAACACGTGAAGCTGACCCGTACTAAGTGACCGTGAGGCTTGACTTCTATTTCCCTCATTCCATTAACCAATTTTCTTTCTCGCTTTCCAGATTCCGCCGTTTAAAGGTTGCCCAAACCGGTTGCACGGGGGGGCATATACAATGAGACCTTTGCAAAACCGACAAAAACTCCCATTTGGATAAAAAACGGGGGTTTGGGAAAAAACGAGGTTTGCAGAGGTCTCACAATGGGTCAAACATTCCGGCCCACAACCTTGAAACGGCACCCAATTGCGGATCATTCCAATGGCCGGGCAAGCGGCCAGCCGCATACAAAAAAAAAGCCCTGAAGGATTCCGGTGACTATGGCGGGAGGGTCACACCTGTTCCCATTCCGAACACAGAAGTTAAGCCTCCTTGCGCCTATGGTACTGCCAGGCTTCCTGGTGGGAGAGCGGGTCGTCGCCGGATTCCTTCAGGGCTTTTTATATACAAACAGAGACCTCTGCATAACTGCCAAAAGCTCCCGTTTTGATAAAAACGCGGGGGATTGGGGGCCGCAGGCCCCCAATCATATCAACCCCCTTCCCTTTGGGAAGGGGGCAGGGAGATGGGAAAAAACGAGTTGTGCAGAGGCCTCAAACAGTGTTTTAAAAGAAAAAATCAGTCAGGACCAAAACCTGGAGCCGATGGTTTTGGCCACTTCCGGCTGACAACGAACGCATTTGGGATTGACCCGCTTTAAAATCCTGGATAGAAATATAAAGTCCCAAAGGAACCTAGGCGCGTAGCTCAGTGGGAGAGCACTACCTTGACATGGTAGGGGTCGGCGGTTCAATCCCGCCCGCGCCTACCATCATTCACAAACCAAAGAGGTAAGATTTATCGCCACGTTTAACCGCTCCAGCAAAAACACCCCCCAAACCCGGGTGAATCATCTGATCACCTCCCCCACCATCAGGGTGGTGGACAGCCAGGATGAACAGCTAGGCATATTGACCATAGAAGAAGCCTTGCGGCAGGCGGCCGATCAGGGATTGGACCTGGTGGAAGTTGCTCCCAACGCGGACCCCCCGGTCTGCCGCATCATGGATTACGGGCAGTACAAATACCAGCTCAGCAAAAAAATCCATGACGCCAAGAAAAATCAAAAAATTGTATTGCTCAAGGAGATTAAACTCCGTCCCAAAACAGAGGAACACGATTTTCAATTTAAACTGAAGCACGCCATCACCTTTATTGAAGATGGCAACAAGGTGAAAGTCACAGTGATGTTCCGTGGGAGAGAGTTGTCACACAAAGATATGGGCGAGGTCCTGTTGCAAAGGTTTCTGGCCGGAGCCGAACCTTACGCCATGGTGGAAATTCCGCCCAAGATGGAAGGCAAAACCCTGACCCTGGTGCTGGCCCCCAAGAAGAAGTAACCCCAGGGAGGCCCCTATCCGCTGGTTTGGTCAGATGAAGGTACAGATCATCCAGTCACAATTTTACAAAAACAGACTTTCTCCAAGAGGCGATATGGCTAAAGGCTATAAAATGAAAACCAACAAGTCGGCCGCCAAGCGCTTTACCTTTACCGCATCCGGCAAGGTCAAACGCAAAAAAGCCGGTCTTCGCCACTTTATGCGGCGCAAAACATCAGCATCCAAGCGGAATCTAAGCAACGCCGGCTATCTGGTTGCCGCCGATGCCCCCCGCATGAAAAAACTGCTTCCTTACGGGTAAAACCGTTTAACCAACCAGGAAATCAGGTATAAAGACCCATGGCCAGAGTTAAAAGAGCGGTCAACGCCCGCAAAATCAAAAAAACCTATTTTAAGCAGGCCAAAGGATTTTCCGGTGGCCGCCGCCGGTTGTGGAAGGTGGTCCGCAATGCGGTGGACCGCGCCCGAACCTACGCTTACCGGGATCGCAAAGTTCGCAAACGGGATTTTCGCGCCTTGTGGATCGCCCGGTTGAACGCCGCGGTGCGGGAACACGGCCTGAATTACAGCCAGTTCATTTATGGACTCAAGCTGGCCGGTATCGGAATGGACCGCAAGGCACTTTCCAATCTGGCCATAGAGGACAACAAGGCTTTTGAGGAAATCTGCAAAATGGTCAAAGGCAAGCTGGCCGCCTGACCGTGTATTTTTTAGCCGCGATTTTAAAAGCCTTTCCTTTGTTTTAAGGGAAGGCTTTTTTTTTAAGTGTAAGTGTGCTTTTCATCCTCACTCTTTGAGAATCCAATGACTGCTTCCTCCACTGTGAAACGGGTTTTTTCCGGTTCTCCCTGGGAAAAAAAGATAGGCTACTGCCGGGCTGTCCGATCAGGCAATTTCATTGCTGTCAGCGGCACGGCTCCCATGAACCCCGACGGCACCGTTCACGGGCCGGGGGACCCTTACCTGCAAACCAGAAGGTGCCTGGATATTATCGGAAAGGCTTTGGAGGAATTGGGAGCCGGTTTTGAGCATGTGGTGCGCACCCGCATGTATGTCACCCAGGCCGACCAATGGCAGGAATTCGGCCGTGCCCACGGGGAATATTTCGCCGAAAATCCCCCGGCCACCGCCCTGGTGGAGGTGAAGGCCCTGATTGACCCCGCCATCATGATAGAAATAGAAGTGGATGCAATCCTTCCCTGATTCTCCCCAACCCTGTTTTTGGGGTTGTGGGGGGGCCGCCCCTCACTCAAGGGTCATCCGGTGTGCATATCCTTTAAACCCCCTTGATCGGACCCATGGCCTTTCATCCGGAAAAACCCTCTGACAATGAGGAAATCCCTCCGGCCCCTCACCGGGCCAGGGTGGCCCCCGCCACGATGTATACGGTGGTCCCCCTGGGAGTGGTGGGCGGCGGCCTGGTGTGGTGGGGCTGGTGGAATGGATTCTACACCGGGGAACGGTTGGATACCCTGTTGGTTTTGATTCAAGGGGCCTTGATCAACGCCATGGTGGTCGGGCTGGTGTTGTGGGGATGGGGCCGGGCCGCCCGGCGGGAGGCCCTGGCGGACCAATATGAGCGTGAACTGCGGTATTTTAGAACCTGGAGCGGCGAGGAGGGGGTGCTGCGCAAAACAGGGCTTATCCGGGATTTGAACAATCTGGGGCTGGCTCCGCTGGACCTGGAGCAAACCGTGATGCCCGATGCACGGTTGGAAGGGGTGGCTCTGAAGGGATGCAACCTGCGGGAGGCGGACCTGACCGGGGCCAATTTGCAGGGGGCGGACCTGGAAGGGGCTGATTTCTGGGGGGCCAATTTGCAGGGGGTGAACCTGGGGATGGCCCGACTGATGGGGGCCAATTTCAGGGGGGCGAACCTTCAGGGGGCCAATCTGGTAAAGGCTGATCTTCGGGGGGGCAATCTTCACCGGGCGGATTTGGTGGGGGCCAATCTGGATGGCGCCCGGCTGGAAATGGCCAACCTGGACAAGGCCCGGTTCCGCCAGCCGGGCAATGGAAGCGTCACCGAAATTATCCACCCCAGTGTGGAAGATGCCATCCGGGGGCGTTTGGACCAGCAGGGGCGGTACAAGGGGCGTCTGCCGGAAGGCAAAAAGCGTCCTGAATCCCCCTGACGGGGGGCTTAAATCACATCACCGCCCCGGCCTCCAATCACGATTTTGCCTTCTTCTTCCAGCTTGCGGGATATTTTTACCATGGTTTGCTGGGCTTTTTCCACCTCGGATACCCGCACCGGCCCCATCACTTCCAGGTCCTCCCGCAGCATTTCGGAAGCCCGCTGGGACATGGATGAAAAGATAAGCTCCTTGATGGCATCGGAGGCGGTTTTCAACGCCAGGGCCAGTTCTTGTTGGGGCATTTCCTTTAACACCAGCTGCATGGAGCGGGAATCTATCAGCACCATATCCTCAAAAGTAAACATCAGTTCGCGGATTTGTTCGGCCAGATCCGGGTTGGATTCCTCAATGGTGGCCAGAATCCGGGTTTCGGTGGATTTATCCACCGAGTTGAGCATTTCCGCCACCGATTCAATCCCCCCCACTTTGGAAGTGCCCATGGCGCCCGCGGCCTGCATTTCTCTGGACAACACCTCGTCAATCTCTGATACCACCCCCGGTTGAATGGATTCCAGGGTGGCCATGCGGTATACCACGTCCGCCTGAAGGTTTTCCGGTAGTTCCTTCAACACCGTGGCGGTTTGCTCCGGGTCTTCCAAATGGGCCAGAATCAACGCGATGGTTTGGGGATGTTCGTGGGTGATGAAGTTGGCGATGGCCTTGGGGTCCAGCCACTTCAGGGATTCCAGGGCCGATTCCTCCACATTGGCCGACAGGTTATCCACCAGTTCTTTGGCACGGTCCCCACCCAGGGCTTTGGTCAGGGCGTTTTTCACAAAGTCGCCGGAGGCGTTGATGGTGAATCCGCCGCCGTCTTTGAAGTTCTTGGAAAAGAACTCCTCCAGCACCATGTCCACCTCCTCCGGGGATACATCGGTAAAGCGGGCCATGTAATAGCCCACCTGCTGGATTTCGGAATCTTCCAGATTCTTGATCACATCCGCGGCCCCTTCTTCTCCAAGGGACAACAATAAAATAGCCGCCTTTTTGGGGCCGGTCAGTTTGCCTACAGCCATGGGTTCCTCTGGTCTAACCTCATATCCATCCGTTGATCATTTGCCCTTTGGCAGGGCTGGTTTCCCTTAAGCTATTCTCAAATTATGCCACAAACCGCGAAAAACTTACAGGCCGCCGGTTTTCATTGGCTGAAATGGGTGGGTTCTTCCGGTCGGCACACCGGAAATCAGCCTTGAAAAAAATGGAAAGCCCCTGCATCCCTGCCAAAAACTTTCGTTTTGATGAAAAAGCGGGGGCAGGGGGATGGGGAAAAAAGAGTGATGCAAAGATATCAGGGGGTTGAGGGGAAAAGACCGGTTACCCGTGATATTCGTGATAGACCACCCCCATCACGATATCGTTTTGCACTTTTTTGACCCCTTCCATGGTTTCTATCTGGTGCACCGCCTGATTGACGGCCTCCTCATGTTTGGTCAGGGAGCCGGTCAGGCCGACCACCCCGTCGGCCACCTCCACCCGAATCAGACTGAGCCTTCCCACCAGCAACCCCGCCAACAGAGCAACCACCCTGGTTTTGATTAAAAAATCCTGAAAGGCGCCCTGTTTTTGGGGGGAAAGCTGAAATTCCGGCAACCTGACGGCCTGGAGAATCATCTCCACCGCCGCGTCAAGGGGTACCTTTTCCAGATTCAGCACCAGATCATACAGGGCAGGGTCCATCCAGTCAGAATCAAACAGATGGCGCAACCGTTTGGCCCGTTCTTCATCCTGCCGGGTCAGGATTCCGGCAGCTGTATCCGCCGTCAGGTTTTCTGCCCGGGCCAGGGAGGCGGCCCGCCGCTCCATGGGACACAACACCAGAATCCGCAACACATGGGGCACCTGGGAAAGCAGTTCCTGTCCCGCGTTGCCACAATACAACAGGTCATCATTTTTGGCGCAATCAGCCAGGGTGGCCTGGATATAGGCCAGATAGGTCCGCCGGGATTCTGTCATCCGCTCCCAAAAGGATGGGGTCCGCTCAAACACATGTGAAACCATGGCCTCCGGCAGATTGAAGGTGCGGGCGGTTTCCAACAGGATTTCCCGGTTGATGGATTTCATCTTCAGGGCATCCGACACCCGGAGAGCGATTTCCTCTCCCCCGGCATAATCCCCGGCGGTGATGCTGATGACGGGCATAAGGCTTCCCCCCCAAGGCAAAATTGGATTGGCCGGATCCGGCGTTTGGACCCGACGGGTCCCTCACATGTAAACCCTAACCCCCCATTTGTACAGAGGGGAACCGGGGGGGATGGGATCACCAGGGCATTTTGCGGAAGGCATTGAAATCCGGGGGCCGTTTTTCGCGCCAGGCGTTGCGCCCTTCAGCGGCCTCTTCGGTGCCATAAAACAGGTGGGTGGCCCCGTGGGCAATGGCCTGCAAACCATACACATGGTCTGTATCGGCGTTGAAGGATGCCTTTAAAAACCGCAATGCGGTGGGGGATTTGGTCAGAATTTTATCGGCCCACACCCGCACTTCTTCCAGCAGTTGATCCGGCGGCACCACCTTGTTCACCAGTCCCATGGCCAGGGCTTGATCCGCGTCGTACTGTTCACACAAGTACCAGATTTCCCGGGCTTTTTTCTCCCCCACCATGCGGGCCAGATAAATGGTTCCGAATCCGGCGTCAAAGGAGCCGACCCTGGGGCCGGTTTGGCCAAACCGGGCGCGGCTGCTGCACAGGGTCAGGTCACACAGCATGTGCAAAATGTGCCCGCCTCCCACAGCGTAGCCATCCACCGCGGCGATGACCGGCTTGGGGATTTCCCGCATGATCCGGTGAAACTGCCGCACATGAAGCCGACCCTGGCCGGTGCGGTCATCCACATAACCGGCATCTCCCCGGATTTTTTGGTCCCCCCCGGAGCAAAAGTTTCCCTCCGCCCCGGTAAGGCACACCACCCCGATGGTTTCATCCCGCCAGGCATCCTCAAAGGCCAAAATCAGTTCGTCAATGGTTTGGGGGCGAAAGGCGTTGTACACCTGGGGGCGGTTGATGGTCACCACGGCCAGACCGGCCTGTTTGGTGTAAATCAAATCCTGAAAAACGGGGGGCATGGAAGCTCCTGAAAAGGGTGAAAACGGGTTCAACAAGCAGTCTAAAATTTATCCAAAACCCGGCCTCAACACCAGCCCCAAAAACAAAAGGCAAAAACCTTGCGGGGGAGTGTGCCCCGCTGCCCCCGCCGGAAACCACACGAAGGCTGTGCCGATTGGTGGAAAGGCGGTCAGCGGCATTTGGGCGGTGCGGGGAGCGTTCCGGATCGGTTATTGGAGGTTTTGAGCCTGTTTTAGAAAGTCATCCCAAACCCGCCAGGAAAGCCCCCACAGAATGCGACCATGACAATGGATGGCGGGGAAGGTAACCGTCTGCCCCCCCCAATCCAGGGTGTGGGTGGTCTGGCTGTCCGGGGCCGTCAATTGAGACAAATCCATCCAGAAAGCCTCGTCCACCTCATCATTTAAGGCAAAGGGGGGCCGGGCGGCACCCCAATAATACACAAAAGGGGAAAGCACCATGGGGGGAACCACATGAAGGATGTTTTCCTCGCTCAACGGGGCTAAAAATTCCGCCCCCCCCAGGTCCAGACCAATTTCCTCCAGGGTTTCCCGTTCGGCCACCCGCCGGGGGTTGCCGTCCTCCGGCTCGGCTCTGCCTCCGGGAAACGCCACATGGCCGCTCCAGGGGTCCCCTGTCCGGGCCGCCCGGTGAATCATGGCCAGACTTAAGTGGTCTTCCGGGCCGGCCAATATCAGGGCCACGGCGGCATGACGCCGGTCCGCCAGATACGGGCCGATGG
>JAOUFO010000081.1 GCA_029858165.1 Deltaproteobacteria bacterium
GGATAAGCCGTCCTGGGTGGAAATCCCCCAATCCCCCGATGACCTCTGCTTTGACGCATATCCCGATGAATCCATCAAAACCTGGCATCAGCGCCATCACCTGCTGGAGGAATAACCCCGCTACTTGTCCTCATCCGATTTTCCGAACCGGCGCCGGGGGTTGGAAAGGGCATCGGAGATCATCATCCCGAAGGGGTCCACCTCCACCACCGGCATGGATTTCAAGGTGTCCGGGTTCACCGGGTAGAGCGGGGGGGGCTCTGAACACATCAACAGCAACCGTTTCCGGTACTCATCAAAATGTTTAAAGGTGTTATCCAGGTAGATTCTCAGGGCCTCAATCCGGTCCAGGTTGGCTGAAGCCAAGGTGAGTTCGGCCCGCAGGTCAATTTCTACCACCGCTTCTTCCACCAGGGCACCGCATTTGTGGGTGCGCCCTCCTTCAACCGCCAGTTCGGTGTATTCGGTGGTGTCGCAGGCGGGGCAGTGCAGCCACACCAGCCGGGCCGGAATGGGGGTTAAAGTCGGCTTAAGGGGTTGGGGGGTTCCGGCTTGTTCTTTTTGTTTTCTTTCAGCCAGGCGGCCTTCAAGGGAAATAACGTTGTCTTTTTTGGCCATGGGAACAAAGGAAGGCTTAAGGGGAAAAAGGGGTTGCAACGGCCATTCCTATGGACGGGCCAGCCCCAAGAATCATATCCCCATCCGGTCAGGATTGGCAAGGTCTCAGTCCGGCAAAGCGCGGACCGGGCGGTTGGCCCGCCAGGGGTTAAAGCAGGCATCAGGATGCCCCCGCCTTACAGGTGGTATTTCACCATCAGCAGGGCGGTGGCGTTGGTATACTTAAGCGGGGAAGGCAGTTTTCCCGATGCGTTGGGGATGGACAGGGAATCCAAAGAACCGGAGGCATAGGTGTAACCCAGTTCAAACCCCAGGTTGCCCAACAGCCATTCCATCCCCAACCCGGCAAACAGACCCGTGCCGCTAAAACTGGAACTTTCTCCGTTGGGCACACAGACTCCGGGGGTTCCCCCGCCGCACACATTGTTTTTATAGTCCAGGGCAAAAATATCCAGCCCCCCTTTTATCTGCAACTCCCAGCTTTCACTGAAGGGAATCACCCCCAGGGCGGCCATCCGCACCGCGGTGGCCATGGCGGAAATGTTGTAGGTATCTGCCAGGGTGGCATCCGCCGCTTTGTGCTGGGTGGAGGTCAGATCAAACCCAACAGCCAGATTGGTCAGAATCCGTTTTCCAAAGGACAGGCCGACACCGGTTCCCGTATCCAGGGCCACCGGGCAGACGGCCCGGCCGGTGGCACTCTCTGTATAGCAGGTCATGGGGAAGGTTTTTTTCAAATCTCCCCCGATGGAGGTCTGGGCGGCTCCCACCCCGGCAAACCATCCGTCATCCAGGCCGTACTCCCCCTCCGCCCCCAGGGCCGGAAAAGCCGCCGCACCCGCAACCGCCATTGAAACCAACAAAAATCGGATCAGGTTTTTGGTTTTCATTTTGACCTCCCTTTATTTGAAGTTTTCAATACGCAATTTTTCCTTACATGCTTAACCCTGTACAACAACCTCCCAAATTCGTCAAGGCAAATTGCGTCATCGGCGGGATGGGGGGCGGCACACATACAACCCGGATTTGTTTGGTGAACCCTTTCCGCCCGGCGGCCATTTTCCTTCCCATCTTTTTGTTCCAACCCAGCCCGGTTGAAGGGTTACAGGTGGTAGATGAGCATCAGTTGGGCGGTGGTCTGGGTGAGGTCCAGGTTTTTGGCCAGGGTTTTATCGGAGGATTGTTGGCCGCTGTTGACATGCACCGCTGTGACCGAACCGGAATGGCGGGTGATGGAGGCTTCCACCCCCAGGTTTTTTCCTGCCAGTTCAAAACCCAGCCCCAGGGAGCCGCCCCCCCCGGAAAACGTGGATCCGCCCCCTTTCAGATCGCAGGTGGAGGGGGCGGAGGCGGTGGAGCAGACGTTGTTGGAATAAATCAGGTTGAAGGCATCCACCCCTCCCCGGACAAAGAATCCGGAATTTTCGCTGAAGGGGATCATTCCCCGCACCCCCAGGGAGACTGTGGCCACTCTGGCGGATACCTTGGCCGTATCGGCCAGGGTGGCATCCGCCGCTTTATGGTTGGTGTAGGTGTACATTGTTTCCAGGGTCAGATTGTCCAACACCCGTTTGCCGAATTCCAGGGCCAGCCCCTGCCCGGTTGCCAGGGCGATGGGGCAGCCACTGGTTTGCGCCCCGGTGTCGTGGCAGGTCATGGGGAAGGTTTTGGAAAAATCCCCGCCGATGGTGTTGGAGGCGGCACCCACCCCGGCGAACCAGCCGTCATCCAGCCCGTATTCCCCGGCCCGGGCCGGGGAGACCCCTGGCCCCAAAAGCAGGATAACCAGCAAGGTCCCCCCGGCCCAGCCTTTGAGTGTTGCCAGGACTGGATAAAGGAGGGTCTGGGATCGGTTCATGGGGATTCCTGCGCAAAAGGGTTCGGGTTTGGGTTCCGATTTCATTATACTCAATATCAGGGGTGGATGAAAACGGGAAGGAAGATTCTTTTCCGGGTTTTGTCCTGCCCCTCCCGCTTGCCAACGGGGGTGGGTTCCTATAATTCCTACAATAGACATTCATCCGGCCGCAAGCCTGCTCTTTCGGCAGGCTGTTTATCAGCAGACAGGCTTACTTTTAGGGAACCATTCCTCTTATGACGAATTTCGTCAAACTGGTTGGCGGTGAGGTGGAAATCCCCCACCTTGCCTTGCGGTACGCCATTGCCCCCCCCTGGGCCAAATTAAAAGAGGGGCTGGCCGCCTGGGGGGAAATCCAACTGGATATCGGGCTGCAAACACTGCCCGTTGAAAAACGGGATGAGGTAACCCGTTTTGTGCGCCAATGGGGCCAGCTGCTTTACCGCACGGTTTTTCCCGCCGGGCAGGGGGCCGGTCTGGATCCCAAGGCTCCTGTTTTGTTGCAGTTGGATGGAGAATGGGAGCCTTTTCCCTGGGAATTGCTCCATGACGGCCAAAAATGGCTGGGGTTGGACCATGGGGTGGCCCGCCGACATCCGCATCCGGCCTCAGGCCAAACCGGAGCGGACCCCCATCCGGTGCCGTTAAGGGTGGCGGGAGTCACCGCCCGCCCGCTGCCGGGCCGGGGGGGAGAGGTTCCCCCGTCCATGAGAGACCCCCGGTTGTCTCCCCGGTTTGTTTCGGTGGTGGACCACACCCTGGACCCCTGCACAGACCCCCATTATCTGTTTCAATCCCTGCCCCATGCCACCCTGAAGGATTTTGAGGCCCTGCTGAAGGAAAAACCCCATCTGTTGTTGTTTTCGGGTTACACATCCGGGGACGGCTGGCTGTTTGAAACCCCCCGGTTCGGGGTGGAACGGTCCGGTCTGGCCTGGCTGGTGGAGCGGATGAGCCGGGCGGCCAGGGACGGCCTGCGGATGGTGGTGCTGAACGATTCATCCTCCCTGGTGGACCCGGAAACCGCCGCCCGTCAGGCCCGGGTTTTGCTGGAGGCGGGGATTCCTGCCGTGGCGCAGTTTACCGGCAGGCTGACCCGGATGCGGGAGCAGGAATATCTGCGGGCCTTGGTCCGGGGGGCGGCCTCCTCCGGCGTGTTGTTTGAGGCACACCTTTCGGCGGTGAAGCGGTTGCACCACCGGGCTGAACAGGGGTGGGATTGGGCTTTTCCCCGGCTGACCCTGGGGAGTTGGGACCCCCAGACCGAAAGCCACTCTCCTTTGCGGCTGGTTTCCTGGGGCCATTCCTCAACCGGCCGCCCCCCGGGCCAGGGCCCCTCCCGGATGTTGAGGGAGGATTCCGACAACCTGGAGCCCCAGCCCTTGTTTGCCCGGACCCCTCCGCCGCCGGTGTTCACCCGGAGGCAGCGGGTGTTCGGACGCAGAAAAACCCTGCCGGAACTGGCCGCCGCCCTGGCCCCCCCAGAAATTTCTCCCCCCGAAAAGGGGATTGGATTCAAAGGGGGGGCATCCCTGGTGTTTTTAACCGGTCCGGCGGGTTGCGGCAAAACCGTTTTGGCGTTGGATGCCGCCCGAAGAATGCGCCGTCGTTTCGGCTGGGTGGTGTATTTGAGCGGGTTGGACAGGCCGCCGGACCCCCCGGATGGCCCTTCTTTGGTCGCCCTCCCATCCCCTCCGGAAAGGCTGATGGGGCAGTTGATCCGCCAGCTGGAGGCCCACGATTTGTTGACCGGCCCTGTCAGCGGGTGGGGAGCCGCCCTGGCGGAAAAATTAAACGATGGAATCCCCCGGTTGATTCTGATTGACCGTTTGGAACACCATCCCGGGTATCAAATGTTTGCGGAAGGGCTGGCCCGGTTCCCGGCCAATTGCAGGATTGTCCTGATCGGCCGCCAGCCCCCCCCTTTGCTGCCGGGGGTGACATTGGCGGTAAAGCCTGCCAGTCATCACACCCTGGAGGAGGTTTTTGACCGGGCGTTCCTGGAACGGTTGAAAAGTCATCCCAACCGGGGGCTGCTGGAGGCCTGCCGCAAAGATTTGCTGCTGGCCCGTTTGCTCTGGCGGCTGGCGGAGTGGCCGGACAGCAAAACCCTTGGAGGGTGGATGGGGGCCGGGTCCCCCACCGATGACACCCCCCCCGCCCTGTGGAAGGGGGTGTTGGGATTGGTGCTGGCCGGGGTGGATGAACCGGGGGGGGCATTGTTAAAGGCCATGGCTTTGTTTCCGCACCTGGTGGAGCGGGAAACCCTGTTGCAGATGGTGGACCTGGATGAAAAGGAACTGGAATCGGCTACTGCCCGCCTGCAATGGATGGGATTGCTGGAAGCGTATGACGGGGGGCGGTATTTTGCACTCCATCCCCGGGTTCAGCCCACGGTGGGGCTGGCCCTGGCGGACCGGCAGTCCCTGGAGGATTTGCTGGCCAGGGGGTTGCGCTCGGCCCGCTCCTATCTGGTCCATACCGCCCGCATTTTGGACCGGTTGGATTCCTCTTGTGTCGGCCCGGCATGTGCCTGGCGGGAACTTCCCATGAATCCGGCGGAAGAGGAATCCTTAAGGACGGTCCACCGGCTGGGGGTGGAGCGGGTGAACCTGGGCGAATTGGGGGGCTTGCTGTTTGAGGCGGCGGATGGCCGGGGGCTGGAACGGCTGGCATTGGAATCTCTGCGGCTGGCCCGGCTGCCCGCGGTGAGGGATGTAGGGGTGGTGCTGGGGCAGTTTCTGGCCGCTTTGGGGGGGGGCGGTGGCGGCAACCTCCCCCCTGATTCCCGGTTGGAGGCTCAGGGGTTTCGGATAGCAGCCGGGTTTTTGACAGCCGACGGCAGGCTGAAGGACAGCCTGGGATTGTTGGAAACCGCCGCATCCCTGCTGAACCGGGAGCCCGACTGGGAGCTGCTGGGGGCGGTGTATCTGGCCCAGGCCCGCTGCCAGGAACTTTCGGGCAACTGGCAGGGAGCCGCAAATCAGATTCTTTCCGCCGTGGAACTGGCTTATCAGACCAGCCATGGAGAAAATCTGGTGGAAGCCTTGACGGCTCTTGCCCGTTTGGCCTCCAGCCCCGAAAAAGGGCTGGATATCTGCCGGGATGCCTTGGCCCGGGCAGTGGAATTTCTCACCCGGGAAAACCAGCGGTTTTTTCTGGCCCAGGTGCAGCGGCTGTTGGGCAATCTGTATCTGGCGGGGGGGGCTCCCAAACAGGCCCTTCAAATATACCGGGAAGCCCTGGAAAAATTCCGCAAAGGAGGCTCTCAATCGGAAACCGGCCTTACCTTGCTGAAAATGGCCAAAGCCCACATGGAAATGGAAGATACAAACCAGGCCCAGGATTGTCTGATGACCGCCCAGAAAATGGTGGAAACCCCCCAGGGGCTGGAAGAAGCGGCGACCGTGCTGGAAATGATGAGCCGCTGGTACGAAAAACAGGGCCGCCGGGAGGATGCCCTCAAAGGCTGGCTCCAAATCCGCAAACTGCATTCCAGGCGGGGCAACCGATCCGGGGTCATCAGGGTGCTGGATATTCTGGGGGGGATATACTACCAGATGGGGGATCAGGAAAATTCCACCCGTTGCTATCAGGAACGGCTGGGGCTGTTGCGCACTGTCGGCGGCGACCCTGCCCCCCTGGCCCCTTGATCCCGGCATGCACCCATCCGGCGGAATGATATCGGGGAGGAAAAACCCTTGGGGTCAGGATGGCCTAAAAGAAAAACTGGCGCACCCAGCGCACCAACCCGGCCAAAAACATGGAAAAAAACACAATGGCCAGGGAATACCCCATGAAAATATCCCCCTCCCCTTTTTTAAGGCCGAACAATAGGTTGGTCAGGGAAAATTCTTTTTCGGTGGAAAACAAATCCTGCTCGGAACTCTTGTGCCGCCCCTCCCGGATAAAAATGAGCAACCCGATGATGACGCCGGTTAAGATAAGCCAGACAAACCAGCTTTCAGCAAGGGAGTTCATAGGTCATTTTTTTTGGCGATTGACGGGGGACTTGGAGACTCCTTTGCGGGGCATCTCCAACAGTTTTTCCACTTTCCCGGTGCTGATATTGCGGATGAAAACCCCGGCAAGTTTTTCTGAAAACACACCTTGCTCCGGTTTCAGATAGGGGTACAATTGCCCGATCCTTTTTTGGGATTCGGGGGTCAGCAAATCAAATTGTGTCCACTTGTTGGGATCCACTCCCATGTTTTTTCCAGCTCCTAAAAAACCATTGAGGTTAAATGAACCGCCCTGTAGGCTGCGGTTCCGATCCGGGAACATCAGGAATTCATCTCTGGCTGTTGCCCGTGTGGTGTGCCGGGGGGGTTCCCCGTCAATAATGAACAGGCGTCTTTCCCGGTGGAATCCGGCCCCATGATGAACCAAAGCCAAAAGGGGCTGGGATCATGGTTTAATTTTGCATGGCGGACCGGACTTTCAAGGCAAGGAACAACGGACGTGAATATGAAGGTAAACCAATTTTACAAAAGGCTCAACCCCTGACGTTCAAGCCGTCCGCCAAAACCTGCCCGGCATGCTTTTTTACGGATGCCCGGCCCAATTTGCTTTCTTATCTTGACAGGGCGCGGGATTCACCCTTATCATTTTTGGATGGCAGGGATTGTGAGATGCCCAAGTGGCGGAACTGGCAGACGCGCTAGATTCAGGTTCTAGTGGGGGAAACCCCGTGGAAGTTCGAGTCTTCTCTTGGGCACTCACCCCCTCCTTCTTCACCCGGTCCTTCCGTTTTTTTTCCAACAGTCTCTCCCAGCCCCAAACCCCATTGATTTTTCGTTTTCCGGCCCCCTTGGGGCGGGATACCGCCTTATCTTTTTGGGCTCCCTTGACCCTGTGTATGCCTTCTCCATCGGCCCCTAAAAGGGGGGGCGGGGGGGCCTGCTCCCCCGCATGCTGTTGGTTGTTGGCTTTTTGCCTTTCTTTTGGGTCCTGTCCAGCACCAGCACAGCCCTGTGTTGTGTCGCCTGTCGGCTCCAAACACCGTCGGCTGGCTGGTGCCTTTCTTTTGCGTCCTGTCCAGCACCCGCAC
>JAOUFO010000082.1 GCA_029858165.1 Deltaproteobacteria bacterium
CGCCCCCCCAAACCGGCGGCAAAGCCCGCTCCGGCACCCACCAGCCCCATTATCAGAGACTGGGCGGCGGGGGACAACCCCCCTGCGGAAGACGATCCCTGGATGAATCCGGTTCCGACCAGAGAGATACCCACCCCTGCGGCCAACCCCCCCAGCAACCCGCCGCCGAGGGCTGATTTCAGGCTACGCCGGGAAAGACCGGTCAAAATATGTTCCGATGAAGCCAAAATGGCCCCGGCCCCGATTCCCAGGAGGGCTGCCTGCACCCCTTCCCTTTCGGAAGAAGGCAGAACCATTGCCGCCGTCTGCGGCAACAATGCCGCCCATAAGCCGGCAAACAGCCCTAACAACAACACGTTTCCCACAAAACGCGATAACTCAAACGATTTCCAAGTCATGGGTTGTTCCTTGATATGAAACCCTCTGCCCAAAGGCAGGAGAGTGTTGAACAAATAAGTAAAACCAATGGATGGGGAACACCGCCTTAAACCAGCCGAGCCAAAGAAAAATCCTGGTCGTTTTGGAAGACCCGGATTCACATCAGGCTTTCAACATGGTCCGCTCCGGGGGCCGGTCAAACAGCTCTGCCGCCGGGGTTGAAACAGGATTGGGGGAAAACGCAGGAAAATAAGGAAAGAACCATCAGGGAAAAAGCAACCACGGAAAGCCGCCGTTTGGTTCCGAGACAATACCCGGAACCCGCCATTTCATCCTATTCCCCAACAAATGAACCGCCATCGGCCCCCCCAGGGGGCCATCCGGCTTTGGCCGGTCCCCTGACCACCAGACGGCTGAATCCACCTGCTTGTCCGGTTACGGCATGGGGGAATCCTGGATACGGGCAACTGCCCATCCTCCCGGCGACCAACCCTCCATCGTCGGCCTGGTTCAATTTTTGGGCAAAACGTGTTTGACGGCTGACCCCTGCGGCCCCCTTCAGGGTAAAGTGAATCCCCTTGGGGCAACACGCATCTTTCAACAACTGTCTGCCATCTGTCACCTGCCTTGCGCCAAAGGAGAACGACCGATTGCCACCCGCCGGATCCGGTGAAGCCCTTGCTGGCTGGTTTCCCGGGATGGCTTTGGGTGCCGATTTTCAGGCTGCCAGGATTCAATCTTCTTTGGGCCGCGTTGCGGGTTGTGATTCCCGGAAAGGCCCCGGCAATCTGAAATGAATCCTAGCTGCTGGTCCCATGAAGGTTCAGGGATCCAACCACTCTCCGCCGCAACAGGGGCGGGTGGGGTGGGCCTGAACCCTTGGAACATCCCTTCTGGAACATCCTGTAACCGAACTTTGGTCCGTAGGCCAGCCGGGGATGGATATTTTATGGCTCCGGGCTGATCCCATTGGGTTTCCCAACCCGACAAATGGCGGTTTGGTCTGTCAACCCCATGCCGGGCCGGTATAGACAGGTTTGATCCGAAGGCAAACATTGATTGCCTCTGGCTTTTGGGAAATTCCTTTTTCCAACCTGACTTCCCGCTTTTTGGTTTTCACGACAATGGTGGATGGCGGTTGTTTCTGACTGGCTGCTTTTGTTTTCCTGCTGATTTTCCTTGGTGCTGATTTTCCGGTTTTTTCCCGGTTGGATTCCCTTTCCGATTTATTGCGTGTGTTGCCTGTTTGGTTTTGGTTTAAAAAAAAAGGCCGGAGTTTTCAATGGCCGTGCCTTTATCCAATCCGCTCCTTAAGGGTGCTGTGGTTAATGGTTGATAACCCGTTAAAGACAGCTTTTTAAATTCTCTTTTGACCATCCGAAAGAAAATTCTTTTTTCATTGGGAATCGCCGGGATGGACAGCGGGTAAAAGAATCTGTCCGATGGTGACGCCGGGAGGGGTTCATTCTGCTGCATTCCCATGCGTTTTCCGGTTTGAGCCGGCTGATCTCAATACAAAAAACGTATCACAAAAGGGATTGTTGGGAAACAGGAAAAATACAGCTGACAGGTTGAACCCCAGGAAGGACTTTCTTTTTTTGGGCGGGCAGAACCCCCCGGGGAGAATGAATCGGACAACAACATCCGGGCTGAAATAAAAGGCGGGAGTGGCCCGGAATTCCATTCCGGGCCACCGATAAGGCGGGTTGGGGTTATTCGTCCCCAAAACGGGCTGAACGCCTGCGGATAAACGCGGGGATATCCAGGTCGGATTCCATTCCGCCTGGTCGGGGGCCGCCCCGCTTTTCTTCGGGACGGTAACTCAAAGGCATTTGAGGGGTGGTTTCAATCGGTTCCAGGATAGGGTCTTCCAATTCAAAAATAGATTCTTCCTTTTCCGGGGGATCGTTGTCCATCCCCAAATTGTCCGAAAACCCATGGTTTCCGACATCTGTCTGAGGGGTCCGGGAAGGAAAGATGGATACGTTGGACCCGCTCCCCAGCGGGGTGGAAAACAGATTGCCCCCCCCCGCAGGAGGGGCGGCAAACATGGGAGGGGTTCTCAGGTTGGATTTTGGCCTGAAATCAGAATCATCCAATTGAATCACCTTGTTGTTTTCGCCGAATCCGGCAGCAATCACGGTGATTTCTATCTGGTCCTCCAGCGAATCATCAATGGTGGACCCAAAAATAATGTTGGCGTCATCATCGGCGTGATTTTCAATAAAGGTGGCCGCCTCGTACACCTCATGCAATGTCATGGAGGAGGACCCGGTCACGTTGATCAGAATGCCCTTGGCCCCGTTGATATTGATGTTGTCCAGCAACGGGCTTTCAATGGCCCGTTTGGCCGCCTCCACCGCCCGGTTTTCCCCGGTGCCGGAGCCGGTACCCATGATGGCCTGCCCCATATTGGCCAGTACCGCCCGAACATCAGCGAAATCCAGATTGATCAGCCCGTCGGTATTGATCAAATCCGAAATGCCTTGTACCGCCACCCGCAACACATCATCGGCCATGGAAAAGGCTTCTATGATGGATGTCTTTTTATTGGCCAGGGACAGCAGATTGTCGTTGGGAATCATAATCAGGGTGTCCACATGCTTGCGCAGCTGGGCGATTCCTTCCTCCCCGTTTTTCTTGCGGGTTTTCCCCTCAAACTTAAAGGGTTTGGTCACCACACCCACGGTCAGACAGCCCAGTTCCCGGGCCAGTTCGGCCACCACGGGGGCCGCTCCGGTGCCGGTGCCTCCACCCATTCCCGCGGTGATGAACACCATATCGGAATCCCTCAGGTATTCCCGGATGGTGTCCATATCCTCCATGGCGGCCTCCCGGCCCACATCCGGCTTGGCACCCGCCCCCAATCCGCGGGTACACTGTACCCCCATCTGCAACTTGAAGGGAGCCAGCGAAGACCGAATGTCCTGCAAATCGGTATTGGCCACGATAAAATCCACCCCCTTCACTCCGGCAGAAATCATCCGGTTCACGGCATTTCCACCGCCGCCGCCAATCCCCACCACTTTGATCACCGGGGGGCGTACCGTCAACTGGCTTTTATCCATAGGGAATCCCGCACCCATAATCTACCTCCGTCAAAGTTTAAAAGAACTCGTGCATCCAGTCCCGCATCCTGCGGGAAACACGGTCCATCAGATTGGCGTCTCCCACCATTTCGGGTTGGTTTCTGGTAGTTGCCCCATGGGCCAACCCATAACGCAACAGCCCCACCCCGGTGGCATGCATGGGAGAATACACCGTTTCGTTCAGGCCGGTGATGTTTTCAGGATATCCCACCCGTACCGGGAACTTCAGGATATCCGCCGCCAGTTCATCGGCGCCCGGCATCAGGCTGGATCCCCCGGTAATCACCGCCCCGGATGCAATCACATGCCGAAAATTGGATCTGTCCAGTTCTTTGTTGACCAGTTCAAAAATTTCTCTAAAGCGGGGTTCTATGATGTCGGCAATCAACCGTTTGTCCAGAGTCCGGGTTTTGCGCCCGCCCACGGATGGAACGTTGATCATTTCATCCGGTTCCACCAGGGTGGACATGGCCACGCCGTGGTTGTGTTTTAAGGTTTCCGCCTCGGCGATGGGGGTGCACAACCCGATGGCAATATCATTGGTCAGATGGTTGCCCCCCACCGCCAGCACAGAAGTGTGAACAATAGAGCCCCCGGAATACACCGCGATATCGGTGGTGCCCCCGCCGATATCCACCAGGGCCACCCCCAACTCTTTTTCATCCAGGCTCAACACCGCCTGGGCGGATGCCAACGGCTCCAACACAATATCGGATACTTCCAGTCCGGCCAGATTGCAGCATTTCACAATGTTCTGGGCCGATGTGGCCGAACAGGTGACAATATGGACATTGGCTTCCAGCCGCACCCCGGACATCCCCAGAGGGTTTTGCACCCCATCCTGGTCATCCACAATAAACTCACGGGGCAGAATGTGGAGCACCTCCCGGTCATTGGGAATGTTTACCGCCTGGGCCGCCTCTATCACCCGCCGGATATCATCATCCGATACATTGCGGTTGTATTGCACCGTCACCATTCCATGGCTGTTGCGGCCCTGGATGTGGCTGCCGGCTATGCCCACCGCCACCTCCCGAATCTGGATGCCGCTCATCAATTCGCATTCGCGTATGGCCGCCTGAATGGATTCCACCGTCCGTTCTATGTTGACCACCACCCCTTTGCGCATCCCCATGGAACGGGCAGACCCGAATCCAACGATGTTCAACCGTTCACCCGGCTTTACTTCCGCCGCCAGGGCGCAAACCTTGGTGGTGCCGATATCCAGCCCCACAATAATGGTGGCGTTTTCTTGTGTAAAATGGTCCCGCATTGAGTTTCTCATCTTTGGGATTCCTTTCCCCTGGCGCAATGAACCGCCCTTCGCGCGTTTACCACGCGAAACAACTTTCCGGCGGCCTTTTTCGGGCCGGTTTCAATTGCGGGGGATTTGTTATTGGAATTGTCATCGCCAGCCAGAGGTTCATCCATGAGCCATCCTGTCCGTGTGTGCCACCCCGTCTGACAGGGGACAGTCATCCCGCAAGGGGGAAGACTGGAATGTTCCGGCCAGAGAAAGACGGGCAGGAACATGAACCGGGGACATGAAACGAGTATTCAGCCTGTTCACGAACCGGGGATTCCATTTGACCCGATCAGTTTTTGCCCCCGCGGCTTCCACCCGAAAAACAGGATGGGAGGAAAACCATTTGGCGGGCTGACTGAAACCGTTTTTAGCAAATCCGTTTGCTTTCAAGCGGTGACCTCTTGGAAGAGGGTATGAATTTGAAACATTTATATCCCCATCAGAATCCGCTTGTCAAACAAAGTTTTCATTTTTTTGTTGGGCGCAAAACGTTCTGGTGAATCTCACGGGGGGGCGGGTCCGATCACCGGGTTTTAAACCAAACCAACCGGCGGGTTATCCAGAAAACCAGGAGGTCCCCAACAACCGGGATCAGGGTCGGCGGATCAACCAAAAAAATTGAAACAGCTTTATAATAAAAAATGAATTCGGCCGGAGAGGCTGATTGGATTTGAGGGCGGATAATCTTTGGGGGCGCACCAGGCCGGACACAGGGCAGGGATGGGCCTTCCCCCCGGCATGGGGAGGAAGGCCTTTCAAACTAATTGGCCGCGGATTGGGCCGGAATCACGTTGATGTATTTGCGGTTGTTCTTTTTGTAGGTAAAACTGACCTGACCTTCCGCGATGGCGAAAAGGGTGTAATCCTTGCCGGTGCCCACATTCAGGCCGGCATGGAAGGTGCTGCCCCGCTGGCGCACCAGGATGTTGCCGGAAATCACTTTTTCCCCGCCGAATTTTTTAACGCCCAGTCTTTTGCCGATGGAATCACGGCCGTTCCGGGAACTTCCACCTGCTTTTTTATGTGCCATTGTGCTGCCTTATTGAGGGTACGGTCTGGATTGGTTGAATTGGAGGGGTTGCTGGAAAGCCGCCCCTTCCGACTTTTCTGCCGGGGCTGAACCGTTTGGCCACTTCACTCCGCCGGGGTTTCTGCCTTTTTGGCTGCTTTGGGTTTGGCCTCTGCCTTGGGCTTTGCTTCCGCTTTGGGTTTGGCCTCTGCCTTGGGCTTTGCTTCCGCTTTGGGTTTGGCCTCTGCCTTCGGCATGGCTTCTGCTTTTGGCTTTTCCTGGGCGGCGCCCGCCGGTTTGGCTTTGGGGGCCGATTGGGCCTGAAGAGCGATGCCGTCCCCTTGGACCGATTCAATCAGCAACCGGGTCAATTCCTGCCGGTGGCCTTTGGTGCGTTTGTAGTTTTTGCGCCGTTTTTGCTTGAATACAATGATTTTTTTATCCCGCAGGTGCTCCAACACCGTGGCCTGCACCAACCCGCCCTTTACATAAGGTGCCCCCACTTTTAAGGTGGAGCCGTTGGAAAGCAACAGAACCTTGTCGGTTTCGTATTTGGAACCGGCATCCAGGTCCAACCGATTCACTTCAATCACGCTGTCGGGCTGGACTTTAAACTGATGGCTACCGCATTCAATAATGGCGTACATGGTGTTTCCGTAGGTTTGGGGCCGGATAGGCCGTGAACTTTAAAAGATTTATGTTAAATGACCGGACGGTTTCATGTCAATAGATGTTGTGGCCGCCGATTCTTTTTTTTTCAACTGCCGGGTTGGGAGTTTTTTTCGGTGTTTTTTGTTAAATCCCGGCGCCATCCTGTTATGATTTTGCCCTGGGACAATTCCAAATCCCCTCACCCCCTTTTGAACCTTGCCATTGGTTGACCGGTCATGCCCATCCCATCCGCTTTCCAGGATCACCACAAACGACTGATCGGATGCCGCGTGTGCCCGGATGTGCAGCCCCCACCGGTCACCGGCTTTACCCCAGGGGCCGCCATTTATTTGCTGGGGCAGGCTCCCGGCCCCCGGGAACAGGCCGCAGGCCTCCCCTTTGTGGGACCGGCAGGCAGAAACCTGTTCAAATGGTTTGCCTCCATCGGGGTGGAAGAGTCGTGTTTCAGGAGCCGGGTACACATGGGGGCGGTCATCCGCTGTTTTCCCGGAAAAACCCCCGGCAAACAGGGAGACCGCCGCCCTTCCCCCCTGGAGATTTCCTGCTGCGCCTCCTATTTGGAAACTGAATTCGGGTTGTTGCGGCCAAGACTGGTGATTCCGGTGGGCAAAATGGCCATAGACCGGTTGCTTCCGGCCAAAATTCTGGATGACGCCGTGGGGCGGGTCTTTCAATTGGACCTGGATGGACACCGTTTTGATGCGATTCCCCTGCCGCACCCCTCAGGGTTGAACCGGTGGATCCAAAAGGACCCCGGCAAATCCCTGTTGGGGGAGGGGCTTCAATTGATTGCCGCCCATCCGGTTTGGCAGCAGGTTTTCGGGCAGGACCCCACCACACCCCCCCCCCGTTGATCTTATCCCCATTGCTTCCAACCTGGGGGGGCTACCCGGAATTTCAAAATCTCCTGTAGCCAACCCATCCTTGGACCCATCACCCCCCCCATCTTTCTCCCGGTGTGGTAAAATAAAAACACAAAGCAAGGATGTCCTTCACCCTCAAGACATCAAGGAGGTGGAACGATGGCTCCCAATTACATCACATTGATGTTGCTGAACATGG
>JAOUFO010000083.1 GCA_029858165.1 Deltaproteobacteria bacterium
AGACCGCCGTCAGGCGGGCGGGGAGAGGGAGAGGTTTTTCAGGCTGGCTGGTGCCTTTCTTTTTGGGGCGCTGTCCAGCACCAGCACAGCCCTGCGTTGTGTCGCCTGTCGGCTCCGAACGCCGATGGCTGGCTGGTGCCTTTCTTTTTGGGGTTCCTGTCCAGCGGCTTCAGCACCGGCACGGGCCTTGCGGCCCTTTTGGCCGGGCTTGCGCCGCCTTTCTTTAGGGGGTTTCATTGGGGTTGGAAGGTATTGGAGGCATCAAACCCGTTGCAGATTTCAGGGTTGGCCGTATTCAGGCTGGGTTTCCACCCCACCTCCATATTTTTTTCGTTCAGTTTTTTTCGGACATCCCTGAACAGTTCAAAGCTGTCGCCGGTGACCCAGAAAAAGGCGTAGAATTTTTCCCCCGGAAACCGCTGGAGGGCGGCGTTTAGGTGAGAGCCGGGCTCCCGGGCCTCCAGCCAGGTTTCTCCCGCCTGGGGTTCCGGTAAAAATTCAAGACAATACACATGGCTGGTCACCGGGAACAGCCGGGTGGAGAACCCCGGCTGAAAAATGGTCAGGGGCAGTTTTTCCGGATTGACATCCTGCTGGGCCAATTGGGAGTAAAAATCCCTAAGGTCCAGGTGGAGAATGCGGTTTTTATGAATTAAAAAATAGACCGGGTTTTTTGCCGTGGGGTGTGCCCAGGGGATTTCCAATTTAACCGGGGGAGGCTCCACGGAGGTTTTGTCGGTGGCTGAAGCGTTGCCTTGTTCCCCCTGGTGCAGGGCGAACAAAGCGGTAAACACCGCCAGGATAATGAGAATCCCCACGTTGTTGGACACGATGTCCACCAGGGAATCCAGGCTGAGGGATTGGGTGTGATGACGGCTTTTTTTTCTCATGGACGGCAAAATAGGGTCAGCGTGGGTCCATCCGGGGTTTGGCCGGGGATTTAAGAGGCCGGGGGGCCGCCCTGGCCTGCCATGTTCCCAAATGGGAGGCGCCAGCCTTCCAGCATGGGTTCCAGCCCCACCTTGAGGCGGGTGGCGGTTTCCAGCAACAGGCTGGCCAGATCAAAGGTTTTCACCCCATCGGGGTAGATCAGCATGATGGGATAGGATTCCTGCCCCTGGCTGCGCCGCCAGCGCAGGTTTTCCATTTCCAGGTCGTGCATCCGGCGGATAAACCCCCCGGCCAGCACCGGATCGTTTTGAATCACGGTTTTCATCATCAGCCAAACCTGAAACGATTCGGCCCCCGGTCCCAATTGCCGCCGGATGGACTGATCCAATTGTTTCAACCGTTCCATTTCTCCCAACAGGCTGGTGTAAGGGATCACCACCGGCCTGCCCTTGGGGGGATGGTAGCGCACCCCGTCGGACCGGCATTCCACCAACACCGGCCGTACATATTCCGGTGCGCCCACCCATTTGATTTCCCGGACGGTTTGGGTGGCCGCTTGTCCCTGGTTTTGCCTGGCGATCAGCATAAAGGTGATGGCCAAAAAAGATAATATCCCCATGGTGCTGAGCAGCACACTTAAAAACGGGAACAAAGAAATGGGGGTGCGGGTTTTCATGGGGCCGCGGGTTACTCCGCCTGAAGGGGGGGGGAGGTCCGTTTCTTTTTCAGCGGGGGATTTTCCTGGGCGTCGGGTTCCTCACCGGGCAGCAGGGCATCGGTGAACCCCTGGATAATCGGCTGCACCCCCCCGATCTGATGGGCCAGCATCTGGGCTTTTAAAGACAGGTTGCTGATCAGGGGTTCCATCTGCCCCAGCCATTTATCTGAAAGCTGCATGATGCGGTGCAGATGCTGGTCAAAGGTTTCCCCCACTTCCGCATGGGACGGGGTGATGTGCAGGTGGGGCATCAATTCCTCCAGGCAGTATTCTTCAATATCCAACAACAGCTCCTCTTCGCTTTTTTGCAAAAACGATGTGGCCAGCATCACCGGGATCACCAGCACCAGGGCCAGAAACGTGGTGTTGAAGGCCACCGCCAACCCGCCGGTGACCCCCCCCAGGGCCGCCCGCATCTGGGTGTTGAACTGGCCTCCCCCTTCGGCGGTCTGGACAAAGCTGGAAAATTCGGAGACCGATCCGGCAATTCCCAACACGGTGCCGATAAAGCCCAAAATGGGGATGGCCCAGATAAACACCCCCAGCACGGCGTAGCTGGCCTCCAGTTTTTTTACGTCTATCCCCGCCTGATAATCCAACAGGTCGTTCACCCCTTCTTTTTTGGGCACTCCCCGCACATAATTCAACACCCGGGTGATCCGCCGGTGGATGGTGGTCGGAAAGAACCCCCCGCGGCGGATGGAATCCAGGGATTTGGCCAGCGATCCCAGCATGTCATCAACCCCCTTGGCGTACACCCCCTGGGCAAACACCCGGCGCACGTCCTCATGCCGAAAGGCCCGGAGGGCTTCCAGTTCCACGCGGTGACGCTGGTATTTGAAATACAAAATAAACAGGCTCCACAAAGCCATGGCCAGAATCAGCTCGGAAACCCAGTTGTCAAACACCGCCACCACCGTCTGGCTTTGGATGAACGGCAGGGGAAATATCTCATAAAACACCGCGGTAAACACCGCTCCCAGAAACAGCCCTTTCAGCAGCCCCATGTTGTCGGATGTGCTGGTTGCCAGCCGGGGCAGCCCCTTGCCGGAGGGGATCACCCGGCCCAGCAACCCTTGCCAGCGGCCTGCCGGTTGTGTTGGCCGTTCCGCGTTTTTGGGGTTTGTCTGGCCGCCGGTTTTGGCGGCAGGGGTTTTGGGGGATTGTTCCGGTTGGCCGGGGGAAGCGGATGGTTGATCGGTCATGGATTTGGGTGAGGAGAATAAAGGGTTATCCGGGGGGATGGTTCCCGGCGGAAACAGGTTGGGCCGGGGGATGTACATTCCATCCGGTCAGGGATCAATGGGTCATTTGGGGGATCAGCCGAAAAAGACTGATGGTGTAGGAACTGATGGTTTCCAGCAGCCAGGGAAAGGTGACCAGCAGGGCCAGCAACACCCCGATCATTTTGGGGATGATGGCCAGGGTCATTTCCTGGATTTGAGTGACGGCCTGGAAAATGGATACCACCAGACCGATGATGAGCGCCGCGGCCAACGGGGGGGCAGACAGCAAAAAGGCTGTCCACATGGCATCCCGTCCAATGCCGATTACGAATTCCTGGGTCATCGGGTTTATCCTCCTCCACGCACCAGAAAGCTTTCCGCCAAAGAGCCGATAATCAGATTCCAGCCGTCCACCAGCACAAACAGCATCAGCTTCAACGGCAGGGAAATCATCACCGGGGGGAGCATCATCATCCCCATGGACATCAATACCGAGGCTACCACGAGATCCACCACCAGAAAAGGGACATACAGAATAAACCCTATCTGAAAGGCGGTTTTCAGCTCCCCGATGATAAACGCGGGCACCACCACATAAAACGGCACATCATTGATGTTGTTGGGCCGGGGGATTTTGGCCAGCCCGATAAACAGGGCCAGGTCTTTTTCGCGGATATACCGCTGCATAAATTGTTTTAAGGGAACCGCTCCTTTTTCCAGGGCATCCGACTGGCTGATTTTTTTCTGCATGTAGGGTTGCAGGGCCGTCTCGTTCAACTGGCTCCAGGTGGGCTGCATGATGAAAAAAGTAAGAAACAGTGCCAGCCCCACAATCACCTGGGTGGGAGGGGTCTGGGGGGTGCCAATGGCCTGCCGCAAAAATCCCAGCACAATCACCACCCGGATAAAGGAGGTGGTCATAATCAGGATGGCGGGGGCCAGGGTCAGCACCGTCAGCAGAAACACCACTTGCAGGCTGCTGGCCACCTGGTCGGGAGAATTGGCCCGCCCGACGGATATGTTGATGCTGGGAATGGGGGATTGTTGGGCCAGGGCCTCACTGCCGACCAGCAACAGGGGGGTTCCGGCCAGCAGCAATGCGCCCAGGAAAACCCAAATTTTATTTTGGCGAGCCATACGGGTCATGGTCAGGGCAGTCGTTTCATGGAACGCATTTTGTTTTTAAGGGCATCCGCGAATTGCCGGGTTTTTTCCCGCAGGGGATTGCCTTGCTCTCCGGCGCGGGGTCCGCCCCCGGTCGGGTTTGAATCAGTCTGCTCAGAATCGTCCAGTTTGGTCAAGAAAGAGATATTCTGGGGGGTCACGCCGCACACCACCTTTTGGCCGTCTATGTTCAGCACCACCACCCGGTGGCGGGGACCCAGGGCATACGACCCCATGAATTCTATGGGGATGGCCCCGGCGCCCCCCTTGGGCCGGTTGGCCGCCAGCTTTTTATACAGGATGGCCAGTGTGTAAAACAACCCCAGCACAAACACCAGGGAAAGAATCATGGTGACCAGAGAGGACATCCAGTTGTCCTGATACCCCCCCAGGGGGGCGGGGGGGGTGGTCCCCCCGGTTTCCGGAGACTGCGTGGGGATGAGGGCCGGACCCTGTGCCGCCGGGGCCTTTGCACCCTGTGCCGCCGGGGCCGTTTGGGCCGTAACCGGCAGAAAGACGCTCACCGCAATCCCCAACAGCAGGAAGGTGTAAAAAAAAGCCTGACGGGGAAGGAGCCTCATAAACCGGACTGTGGATGAATGGGGAATGAAGAAAACCGGCCAAATTCGGCCCGCTGGGGGTGGTGCAAATGGCTGGAGTCAGATCAAATTCAGCCGGTCTTTGGGGTCCAGGATTTCGGTGATTTTCAGCGCAAACTTCTCGTTGACCACCACCACCTCCCCCTTGGCCACCCGCTTGCCGTTGACCAGCAGATTCAAAGGCTCCCCCACCAGTTTGTTCAATTCAATGATGGAATCCTTTTCGAAGGACAGCACTTCACTGACATACGCGGTGCGCCGTCCCACCTCCACCGATATATCCAGGTTGACATCCACCAGATAGTCAATGTCAATGGGCGGCTCCCCCCCGGACCCTTCCGAGTACTCCGAAGCGGTCCCCCCCACAGGACCGGACCCGGCCCCGGAATCCATATCGGCGGCCACGTCCTCCTTGCTTTTTTGCATATCCCCTTCCAACTCCGACCAATCCAGGTCCTCCAGGTTGTCAAAGGACTCAAAATTCATGTCATCGGCCATGTTTCCCTTTCTCTTCTGGCTTTCCGCCGGGTGTCCCCCCCCTATTGCAGGTAGAACTCGGTGATCAGCACCCGTTTGATGGGTTTGGGGTCCTCCCAATCAAAATCCCGGGAGGGAAGCAGCGATTCAATTTTTCTCAACAGCCGTTGTTTCATCATTTCCCGCTCTTTCACATCCCGCAACTGCTCGCTGTTTAATGTTTGGAGTTCGGAAACGATGAGGTCTTTGACCTCCGGCATGTGTTTGACCAGAAATTCGTTTACTTTTTCAACCTTTTCATCACAGAGGGTCAATTCCACATTGGTTTTCAGATACCGGCGGCCATCGGCCAGATTCACCACAAAAGTGCCCAGGGGCAGGTAGGCCAGGGAGTCGTTTTCACAAATGCCCTCCGTCAGGGCCGATTCACCCTTGGCGGGAACCTGCTGAAGTTCCTCCTCGGATCCTCCCATAAACATCATCACCGCCACAATTCCTCCGCCAACCAACGCCAATCCCACCAGGGCCATGACAATCAACTTGATCAGCTTTTTTTTGCCGCCTTCACCATCAGCCATTCTGCCTCCTTTGCTGTAATTGACTTCGTTGACTTCGGCCATGTTTCTGGTTTCTCCCCGGATGCGGTGAACAGGCTGCTTTTGCGGCCGGTTTTTTTGTGGTCCTGGTTGGGGAGACTCTTCCGTACCCGGAGTGTATCCCAATCCAATCCCCCACGCCACTTCAAGGGGCTTCGTCTTGCCGCATGATCTTGATTTCCACCCGGCGGTTCCGTGTCCGGCCCATGGATGTGGTGTTGTCAAATCGGGGGTGAGAGGGCCCAAACCCGATGATAGAGGTCCGATCCGGCGGGACCCCCTTGGAAAACAGCAATTTTTGGACCGTTTGAGCCCTGGCCAGCGAAAGGAACCAGGGGTCTTTAAAAACCGATGGGTCGGCCTCAAACGGGTCCGTGTGGCCTTCCACCCGGATATCGTGGGTGGATTCACGCAACATTTCACCCAATTTTAACACATGTTTCAACCCCAAAGGGGTGATTTTGTCCGATCCCGGTTCAAAGGTGGTCTCGGAGGGCAGTCCAATCACCATTCCTTGTTTATCCTGGGTCACCGTTACATCGGAAGCCCCGATTTCATTCAGCAACACCTGAATGTTGTCTTGTGAAATCTGACGGTTGGGCACAAAAGCCAGCTCTTTGGTGATGGAAGAACGGAATGCGCCGAAGGGGCCTTCCCTGGGGGTGGAAATCTCGCTGAGCTTTTCCTTTTGAGGCGACTGGGAGGCGAAAATAAGCACGAAAAAGGTCATCAGCAACGTCAGCAGGTCCGAAAACGTCACCATCCAGGCATCCGGGTCCGGGCCATCGCCATCAGCACGGGGCGGCTTTTCAGGAGGCGGGAGGGTTTTCCCGGTCTCGCCGGAGGTCTCCCCGGCAGAAAGCATCTCATCACTCATGGGGCGGCTCATGCCTCGGGGGGGCATCACCGACACCGGTGATTTTGCCCATCATCAAAATGGTGACCCGCTCGTTGCGGTCCCGGCCCGCGGGGCTGAGGTTGCTGGCCAAAGGCCGGGTGGCCCCGTACCCCGCCACACTCATCCGGCGGGCAGGCATCCCCTTGCCCATGTAATGCTGAAACACCGCCAAAGCCCGCATGGCCGAAAGCCTCCAGTTGTCCTTAAACGGAGAGCCGGGCAGCGGCGGGGCGGTGCTGGTGTGGCCTTCTATGCGGATGGGATTGGTGGTGCGGATAACCAAGTTGAACAGGCTGTCCAAAACCGGCAGAGATTCGGGGTTCAGTTTGTCGGAGCCGGGGTAAAAACCGTAGCCGCTGCTAAAATGGATATAGGTGCCTTCAGCCGTCACCTCAAAGGTCAGGTCCTTTTTGCGCCGGTTTTCCTCTACATAAAAAGAAAGTTCCCCCAGGTAATCCTCCACATCCTGGCTGAAGGTGGTGGTGTTTTCCTCGGTGCTGACCCCGGACATATCGGTAAATTCACCAAACTGGATATGGCGCCCCCCAAAGCTGCTGAACGCCTCCCGCACCCGCTGGAAAATCACTTGTTCTTTTTCCTTGCTGGGGGTGGAAAGAGCCACCAGCAGGATAAAAAAAGCCAGCAATATCATATTGAGGGATAAAAACATCACCACCGAAACATCCCGGTCCTTGGTTTCAGGCTTTTTTTTGCTCATGGGAGGGTCCTGATGGGATGTTTAAAGCCTCGGCCGGGTTCCGGTCAGGTCATGGAGGCGCGCAGGCCAGGGGCCAGAAAGCTGTTTAATTTTTGTTCCACCACCCGGGGGTTGCTTCCCTGCTGGATGGACAGAATGCCTTCCATGGTCATGCGCAAAATCATGGCCTCTTTGGCCGAGCGGACCTTCAG
>JAOUFO010000001.1 GCA_029858165.1 Deltaproteobacteria bacterium
ACCTCTGCATAACTGCCAAAAGCTCCCGTTTTGATAAAAACGCGGGGGATTGGGGGCCGCAGGCCCCCAATCATATCAACCCCCTTCCCTTTGGGAAGGGGGCAGGGGGATGGGAAAAAACGAGTTGCGCGGAGGCCTCGTAATGTCTGGATAACCCATTCTTCCTCCCCAGGAGGCCTTATGTTTCAGGGAATCAACTTTCCCATAGATTGAATCCGGGATGCCCAGGGAGAAAAATCAAACCCCGATTTCCGGCTCAGAAGGGGTTCCTGTTCGGCCATTCGGGGTCGGTTGAGGGGGGTGGGGCTTTTTCCCCCCAGTAAAATCACGTTGGCTCCGGTGCCGACAGAAATGGAATACAACCGGGGGAACACCGCCAGATGGCGGGACACCATCCATTCCATTTTCAGCGGCTCCCCGCCCCAGATGTTGTTGATCAACCATCCGTCAGCAGTCAGCCGGTCCCGGATGTTGCCCAGGGTGGTCTGGTGTTCCATGGCGGCGGCAGGCCCCTCAGCCAGATAGGCATCCAGAAAGATCAGATCAAAGGCATCCCGGCATTGGGAAAGATAATCCCCCCCATCGGCGGCCAGCACCTTCAGCCGGGGATGGAGCGGAAGCCCAAAAAACCGGTAGGCGGTTTCAATCACCTCCGGGTCCAGTTCCACCACCACCTGCCAGGCCTGGGGGAAATTGCGATAAATGAATGCCGGAAGACTGCCTCCACCCAAGCCGATGTGGAGGATTCTGGCCGCCAGGGGATTGAGCAGCATTCCGGCGGCCATGGCCTGGGTGTAGGATAGAATCAGACTGTCGGGGTTGTTCAGATTTAACGCGCTTTGGACCACCCGGTTGCCAAAACGCAACTCCCGCCGTCCCCGTCTATCCACCACCTGGATGGTGCGGCCCTTTTTTGTTCGCTCATAAAGTTTGTTTTCGGGGTGGATTATTCCCATACTCTTATCATTCGGGGTTGTCCGTTTCAGTCAAAGCCACCTTAACCAAATCCCAACCAAACCACCATGGAAATACAGGGCCTGATAGAGTTTCATCGGATATCCTTTGTGGCCCTGGGAGGGGAAAGAATAGGCCCCATTCAGTGGACCATCGGCAAAGGGGACCGGATTTGGCTGGAGGCATCCCCGGAAGGGTATGAAGGAATTGTGCGGGTGCTGGCCGGGCAATGGGAGCGGACCGACGGCTTTTTTGCCGAAACGCGGCCGGTGGTCATCCAAAGTGATTTGTTGCTGGAAGAAAAAAGGGATGGGAACCGAACCATGGAGGAGGTTCTGCACTCAAACCTGTTGCCCGAACTAATCCGCCTGGAGGATGGGCGCAAACCCCTGGCTGTGGTGATGGACCGGTTGGGAATCATCCCTGCCCATCAACGGCTCCCGGTCCGGTTTTACCCTCCGGAGGTGCGGGATAAATTCAGTGCATTGTTTTTTGTCGCATCCAGCGCCGATTTGTTGCTGGGCCAGCGGGTGTTTTTAACCCGGGACCCGGCCATCCGCCGGGTGCTGGCCCAAAGGCTTGCGGTTTTTTCGGGAGCGGTGGTGATGGCCGTCGGGCCGGATCACCAGCCGGTTTCTTATCTTTCCAGGGCATGGCTTCAATCGGATGGGTCTTTTTCGGCGGGTGACCCTTAAAAAACCCGCTGCCCTGCCGGAACGTTGTTTTTACAATTTGCCTGAAGGTCATTGACGGTTTGCCTTCTGTTCTCTTGACGGGATGGTCCCTTGACCTGGGCCGGGTGAATGGATACAGTTTTGAGATTGCGTTTTTTCTTGAAAAATCCCCCTCCGGGTCTGAAGAATGGCTTCGCCCCGGTTCCTCCGCAATTTTTTTTGGTGATTGGATGATCATGGCCTCCTCCCCATTTATTCAGGCGACGGAGATCCATAAATCCTATCAGGATACCAAGGGCAATCAACTGAACATCCTTCGGGGGGTGGACCTGTCCGTGAAACAGGGAGAAACCGTATCCATCATGGGGGCCTCCGGGGCGGGAAAAAGCACCTTGCTACATCTGCTGGGGGCTTTGGATCAGCCGGATTCCGGGGTGGTTCAGGTGGACGGAATGGACCTTTCCACCCTAACCCACGAAACCGGGGCGGCCTTTAGAAACGGCTCCATCGGTTTCGTTTTTCAGTTTCATCACCTGTTGAACGATTTTTCCGCAATGGAAAACGTGATGATCCCCAAATGGATCGGCACCGGCAGGACCGATGATTTCAAAGCGGAGGCCATGGCCCTGCTGGATGAGGTGGGACTGGCAGACCGGGCTCACCACAAGCCGGCTCAACTTTCCGGGGGAGAGCAGCAGCGGGTGGCCATTGCCAGGGCCATCGCCAACCGGCCCCCTATTCTTTTGGCCGATGAACCCACCGGAAATCTGGATGAAGATACCGGAAGCCGGGTCCAGGAACTGCTGATCAAGCTGAACAAAAAACACAACCTAACACTCATCCTGGTTACCCATAACAGCCATTTCGCGGCCAGGATGGATCACCAGTATATTTTGGAGCACGGCAAGTTGCGTCCGGTAAATCCGCATGTTCATTATGCCTAGGCCGCCTATCATGTTTTTAGCGTTGGCCCTGGGGCAAGCACCTTTTTCCCTTCCCGCCTTTTTCCGCAGGGCTGTCACGCGGTGGCCCGTCCTGTGGATGGCCCCCATCCTGATGTCGGTTTGTGCCCATTCCTCCCTGGCCCAGAATCCATCCAAAGGCGTTGAAAAAATCGTCTCCAGAATTGATATTCAGGGAGACCTGACCATTGAACGGGGGATGATTGTATCCGGTCTGGCCACCCGGGTGGGGGATCCCCTCCAAATGGAAACCGTAACCCAGGATATTAAAAATATATTTTCCCTGGGCTACTTTCAGAACGTGGTGGCGGAGGTGGAGGAATTGGGGAGCGGAAAGGTGGTCCTGGTGTTCAGCCTGGAGGAAAAACCCCATATCGCCTGGATAGAGGTAAAAGACAACACCCGCATCAGCAAGGAAAAACTAAGCGAACTGGTGACTCTCAGAATTGGGGGGATTTACAATCGGGACGAGGTGGAAACCAGCCTGGAAAACATCCGCACCTGGTACCGCAAAGAGGGGTTTTTAAAAACCACCATTTCCGCGGATACCAAGGAGGTTTCGGCCACCGGACTGGGGGTGGTTTTTCAAATCACGGAATCCCCCAAAATATACCTGTCGGATATCCGCATCACGGGGACCCATGTGTACACCCCGGTGGAAGTGCGCCGACTGATGGAAAGTGCCGAGGTGGATTGTTTCAACTGGGCCAACAATTCCGGCAAAGTGGATGAAATGATGATCAACCAGGACCTTCAGGCCATTGCCGCCGAATACCTGGGTCACGGCTACATCAAGGTTTTTATTGATAAACCCCGGATGACGCTGTTCAACAATCCTGAATTTACCAAGGTCAAGGTGGTCCTGGATATTCGGGAAGGAGACCAGTACTTTACCGGGGAGGTGGATATCCAGGGGGATATTCTGGGGGATAAAGATGAGTTGTTGGAACAAATTCCCCTGAAAACCGGGGATGTGTTCAACCCTTTTTTGCAGAATCAGGGGATGTACCGGCTGAAAAACCTGTATGGGGAGCAGGGGTACGCTTTCGCAAGCGTGGTGCCTCAGATGCGGGTGGATGAGGAAAAAAAGATTGTTCACCTGAACTACCAAATATCCAAGGGTGAAAAAGCCTATATCGGCCGGATAGAAATAAAGGGCAACAAGGAGACCAGGGATTATGTGGTCCGCAGGGAGTTTACCATCCACGAACAGGAACTCTACAACGGGGCCAAACTTCAGGATTCCATCAACTCCCTTCAGTCTCTGGGGTACTTCAAGCCGTCTTTTCATGTGGAAAAAGAGCCCACCGATGTCAACAATGAAATGAACATCGGGGCGTATATTGAAGAAGCGCAGACCGGATCCCTGCAAGCCCAAATAGGGTACAGCGACCAAAGCCGTCTCAGCACCTCCATCGGGGTCAGCAAGGGCAACCTGTTCGGGCGGGGCCAGACCATCCGCCTGAAAGCCGATGTCAGTGAGCGGGGGGTTCGCCGGTCCGTGACCGCCGATTTCATTGAGCCTCACCTGTTTGAAACCGATTGGTCCAGTGACACATCCGCCAGCCATTACGCCATTGAGGATTTTACCGAGATCAACCGGGGATTGTATTATGAAAACCGGGGGTCCCAGGGTTTCGGCTACAAGTTTTTCCGCAATTGGACCCTCGGGTTCACCTATTCCGGAGTCAACCGGGATTTCAGCAACCCCTCCACTCCATCGGTCTTTTTACGATCGGTCACCACCGGATTGTCCAGAGATACAGTCAACCATCCTTCCTTCCCCTCTGACGGGTCCAACACCGGAATTTCAGTCACCCAAACCGGCGGAGGGGTGCTGGAGGGAACCCATGAATACCGCACATTCCGGTTCAACTGGAGAAATTTCACCAGTCTGACCGATTCAGGGTCGGTGATTTTGATGGCCAAATTCGGGTTGAGTCTGCTGGAAAATCAGGGAGAAAAAAGGATTCCCCTGGAAGAACGGTTCCGCATCGGGGGGATCACCTCCCTCAGGGGGTATGATTATGCAGAAATCGGGGGGCCTTACGGAACCTTGTACCGCAAACTGAACCGGGGGCTGGCCCCCACTTTTTCGGACACGCGAACGGCAAATCTCACAACGGCCGAAATCGCCGAACTGGAAGGGGGGGGCATTATGCAGCGGACCTTCACCATGGAAATGTTGTTTCCCCTGGCCGGGCAGAGCATCCGCGGGGTGTTGTTTTACGATGCGGGTCAGGTAAACGCCGAACCCCGCCAGTACGAACTGCTTCATGAGAAACAGCCGGCCTTCCTGGATATGTTCCAAAGCTATGGGGGAGGGGTTCGGATGATCACCCCCATGGGGGTGTTGCGGTTTGAGTACGGGATCAAAATCAAGCCCCTGCCCGGAGACTCCCCCGGCAAGTTTGATTTTAACATTAGCACCCTGTTTTAGTTGTGATAAGGTGGCTCAACAAGCAACCGCCGCCAGACAGTCTTAAATCAATTGCCAAAAATGAAACTTTTGGCGCAGTCCCTGTTTTTTACTGAGAAACAACCCAACCATTTTTATGGAACATGCCATGAAAACCCACAAACTGGTTTTATTTTTTGTTTTCGCATTCCTTCCCCTTTTTTCCGCATTTCCGTTGAACACCGCCCATGGGGCACCCAATAACCTGAAAATAGCGGTGGTGGACCTGAACCAGGCACTAAACGAATCCACCCAGGGGAAAAAATCCAAAAAAGGGTTGATGGCTGATAAAGAAAAAATGCAGAAGAGACTGAAGACAGATGAGGAAAGCCTGAAAAAACTGGCCGGAGAACTCTCCAACATGATGTTGAGCAAAGAGGTCCGGGCCAAGAAGGAAGAAGAGGTTCGCGAACGGGACCAAAAACTGCGCAAAGCAGTCCAGGAGGCCCAGCAGGAACTGATGGAAAAAGAACGAAAAGCCACCAACGAAATTTTCAATCAATTGAAAAAAGTGATTGAAAAAATCGCCGCGAAAGAAGATTTTGACATGGTTTTGGAAAAGGGTGCCTCCCAGGTGATCCTTTATTCCAGCTTTCATTTTCAGGACATCACCCCCAAGGTGATTCAAGCCTATGATGCCCAATAGGGTGCGGTCCCCTTATTTTGGCAAGCCTTAAGACCCAGGAGAATTCGGCATGATGAACATTGAGCAAATCAGGGAAATCCTGCCCCACCGCTACCCCTTTCTGCTGGTGGACAAAGTGCTGGAACTGGACCCCGGGAAATGGTGCAAAGCAGTCAAAAACGTCACCATCAACGAGCCTTTTTTTCAGGGACACTTTCCCGGTTATCCGTTGATGCCAGGGGTGTTGAGTGTGGAGGCCCTGGCCCAAACCTCCGGAATCGTGGCTCAATCGGCCAACCCGGAACAAAGGGGGGGGCTGATGGTGTTTGCCGGTATAGACAAAGTGCGGTTCAAAATTCCCGTGGTGCCCGGAGATCAGTTGATTCTGGAATCCAGACTGCTTTCCAACAAACGAACCCTTTGGATTTTTGAAGTCCAGGCCACCGTGGATGGCAAGGTGGCCACCCAGGGCGAAATCAAAATGGTTTCCGTAGACCGCACCCTTTAAATTTTCCCGGTGATTTCATGCAAACCATACGCACCGCGGTCATCGGCGTGGGTTACTTAGGCCGCTTCCACGCCCAAAAATACAAAACCCTGCCCCAAAGCCAATTGATGGGGGTGGTGGATATCCATCCTGACCGCGCCCGCCAGGTGGGGGAGGAATTGGGGGTGGAATCCTATACCGGACTGGCGGACATCCTGCCTCAGGTGGATGCCGTCAGCATTGCCGCCACCACTTCGCTGCATTACGCCCTGGGGATGGAATGCCTTAAGGCGGGCAAACATGTGTTGATGGAAAAGCCCATGGCCTCCACATCCGGTGAGGCTGCCGAACTGGCCTTTTTGGCCGAAGCAAACTCTCTGGTGTTGCAGGTGGGTTTTTTAGAACGGTTCAATCCGGCTTTCCAGGCATCTCTGCCTTTTATATCCAACCCCCAGTTTATAGAAACCATCCGCATCTCCCCCTTCAAGGAGCGGGGCCATGATGTGGATGTGGTTTTGGACCTGATGATCCATGACCTGGACCTCATATTTTCCCTGGTGACCTCTCCCTTAAAGGGATTGCATGCGGTGGGCACCCATCTGATGACGGAGCAGACCGATCTGGCCAATGTGCGGCTGATGTTTGAAAACGGTGCCGTGGCGGATATCACCTCCAGCCGGATTTCCAACAAGGCCGAAAGAAAATTTCGGGTGTTCCAAAGCAACCGGTATGTATCCATGGACCTGTCGGCCCCATCGGCCAGGGTTTATTCGGCGGACCGCACCCCCGGCCCCACCGGCGGACCGACCGTGACCGAGGAATCCCTGCCGCTGGAAAAAGGGGATGCCCTGCTGGCGGAAATCACTTCTTTTCTGGCCGCGATTCAGAACAAAACCCCTCCGGTGGTTTCCGGCCGGGATGGGGTCCACACCATGGAGGTTGCCGAGCGGATCATCGCCGACATCGCACACAACCGGCTGCCATGATTTATTACAGGGCCATCCTGTCAGAGCTTTCCCGTCCCTTTTTGATGACATTCGGGGTCATCAGTTTTTTGTTGCTGATGGGGAAAATCCAAAGGATGGTCACCTGGATGGTGGACAAGCGGCTGGATGTGGATGAAGTGATGTTGATGTTCGTTTATCTGCTGCCTTCCACCTTTTCGTTTACCATTCCCCTGGGGGTGCTGGGGGCGGTGTTCATGGTGGTCATCCGCCATTCGCTGGATTCGGAACTGATTTCCTACCAGGCCGCCGGCCTCAGCCTGCGCCAATATTCCAAACCGTTTGTCACCTTCGGTTGGACCACCGCTTTCATCACCCTGTTTCTCACCCTGCTGGTTCAGCCCCTGTTTAACCGGAAGTTCCTGGAACTCCAGGTGCAGATTATCAAATCCCACGCCGAAGACAGCCTGATTCCGGGGGAGTTCAACTATGATTTCGGCGGCAAGGTCATCCGCATTCAGGACCGCAACCAGGCGGGAGAGTTTGTCAGTGTGTTTTTGGCCGACCGGGAGTTAAACAACGGGTCATCCGTCATCATGGCGGACCGGGGCAACATCGCCGTGGATGAGGGATTTAAAAAAGTGATTTTCAAATTGCAGGGGGGAACCATATACACCCCTCAAAAAGAAGCCGGTCAGCTGGTCACCACCCATTTTGATTCCCTGGATTATGTTTTGACCCTTCCCACCTCCCTCAATGTGGATACGGAGGAGGTGGAACTCAACTGGACCATCCCCACCTGGGAACTGGTCCGGCAGGTCTCCCGCCTGGATTCGGGGGATGTTTACAACTACACCCCCCTGGCCTTTGAATTGTTCAACCGTCTGACGGTCCCCTGGATTTGTCTGGCCTTCGCCCTGGCCGCCATCCCCCTGGCTGTGGTGGACCCCCGCTCCGGCAGATCAGGTGGGTACCTGAGGGCTATTTTTCTGGTCATGGTGTATTACCTGTTGTGGATCGGTTGCCGGGACCTTATTTTAGCGGCCAAAGCCCCCGGATTGTTGCTGTTTTCCCCCGCTGTGGCCATTTGGGTTTATGGCTGGCGGCGGTTGAAAAAAATGGACCGTCAGGTGGGTTGACCGCCCCCCCCGCTGCCACCCCTGCGGATTTAAGCGTATATTCAGATAGACAACCCGTTTGAAAATCCGTCGGGCTTGCGGGTAAACCCGCCCCCTGGGCACTGCAACAGACTTGCTGGATGGACTGATTGAAGCCGCTCCCCATGAAAAACCCCACCCCGGCCCCGTCCAAGAAAATTAAAAAGCCCGCCATTCCCCCCTCGGACACCACTCCACCGGGGGGCGAACCGCTTTTTGAGGCGTACGCCGCCGCCTTCAGGTCCCAATGCCCCCCTCCTTTGCTGGAAGAAATGACCGGTTCGGACCTGCCCGCTTTGGCCCAACGGTTTGAAGAGTTTCAATCCAGGCCAAAGCTGCCTTTCACCATCCGGTTTGACCAGGGAATCAACCTTCTGCGGGGAGAGTTTTCCACTCTTACCTCCATTGAAATCCTGACCGACGACCATCCCTTTTTGCTGGAAAGCCTGAAGGCGTTTTTGGAATCCGCCCCTTTTGTCCGCATCGGATGGATTCATCCGGTGTTTTACACCCGGCGGGACCCTCAAGGGGGCCTGACACACCTGAAGAACCCCCTGGGCTCCCCCCCGCCCGGACCGGAATGGAGCCGGGAGGCCCAAATCCTGGTGTGGGTTTCGGGGCTTTCCCCCCAAGCCCAGCCCCCCCTGGAGGCAGACCTGACCGCCTTGTTGAACGAACTGATCCTGTGCGTGGGAGATTACCCGGCCATGGCGGCCCGGCTGGCTTTAGAAGGGACCGCCTTTGCCGCTTGGCCGGATGGGGCCTCTTACCGAAAATTGTTTGAATGGTTTTCCAAAAACCTGGTGCTGTTGGGATATTTGCCTTACCGGGTGGAAGCGGACCCCCAGGGGCCCCGGCTGACCCCCTTGCGGCAGGAGGGGTTGGGGTTGTTCCGGCCCGGCGGGTCTATGAATCGGTTGGCCGAATTGGAACAGGTGGTTCAGGCCCATTTGCGGGCCAATTTGCGCCCGCATCCCTTTATGGTGATGGAAGAAACCGGTTTTCCCGCCCTGATCCACAAACGGGAGCCGGTTTCCACCGTGATGTTTTCCCCCCAAACCGCCCATGGGCGCAGCCATGCGGGAGTTCTTGTTGCTCTTTTTACAAACCATTCCAACCAGATCAGCAGTCTGGAACTTCCCTTGGTGTCTGAAAAAATAGAGGCGGTATTTTCCAGGAGGGGAGTGATTCCCGGCTCCTTTTTGCACAAAGAGCTTACCGGTTTTTTCAATGACCTTCCCCGGTATGAACTGTTCCGCATGGCTGCCAGTGAATTGGACCTGATGGCCGGTTTTTTTCTGGAATCCGGGGCCATGCCCCGGTTGAACCAATTGTTTGTGAAGGGAGAGATTCCTGGCGGATTCCGGGTGCTGGTGGCCATGGCAGGCAAAAGGCAGATTTACAGCCGCATGATGGGACTTCAAAAAAGATTGGAAAAATGGTTGGGGGTGGAGGCCCAGACCGTCTTCCGGGTCCACCGGGAAACCTTTTCGTTGTTCAACCTGTTTTTTTTACGCCCCCCCAGCCCCTTTTGGCCCCCCGCGGAAACCGACCAGTTGGAGGCCATCATCCGGGAGGAGAGTTTAAGCCGGGAAGAGCGGGTGGTATCCATGTGGGTGGCCTCATCAGGCAACCGCATGGAAGAATGGCTGGCCAAAACCCTGGTGGCGGGGATGAACCCGGATTATCTGGTGGCCCATTCGGATGTGGAGGTGATGGTGGACCTGGCTTATCTGGAACAAATGCTGAAGAGCGGCCGGGAACAACTGGTGCTGCGGAGCAAATCGGCGGGTGGAATGGTGGGAATGACCCTTTACGCCATGGAGAAATTTTCTCTTAGCCGGGTGATGCCCATTTTGACCAACCTGAAAATCCAGGCCGAAGAGGAGCAATGCCATCAGGTTTCCGCCTTGGGCCGACAAATGTTCTTACACACTTTTTCCATTTCCGCCGCTGACGAGCCGGGAATGGAGCCTTCTCCCCGGATATCCCCGGAAAAACACACCGAGGCCCTGAAGGAACTGCTGTTGGGTTTGCTGGCGGGCCGCCTGGAAGACAATCCGTTAAACGGCCTGGCCCTGAGGGCGGATTTTAACGGCAGACAAATCAACCTGATGATGCTGTTGCGCAATTATCTGATGCAGGTAGGGGGAATTTACACCAAAAAAACCATCAATGACACCCTGATCCGCCGGTGGGAGGCCGCCCAGGCCCTGTTCGGGCTGTTCCAGGCACGGTTGGACCCGGCCCTGGGGGCGGCGGATTCCCCCGCCCGGCTGGAGGCGGTAACCCGCCGGGAGGCCGCCTTTTCCCAAGCCGTCCAACAAATTGACACCCTGACCGAGGACCGCATTTTCAAACGGATGCGCAACCTGATTTTCAGCACGGTGCGCACCAATTTTTTTTCCACCCCCCAGGAGCCGGTGCTGGCCCTCAAATTCCACAGCCCCTCCATAGACCAGCTGCCTCTGCCGCACCCCCTGTACGAAATTTACCTGAACGGCCCCCGGTTGGAAGGGGTCCATTTGCGGGGGGGGGCCATATCCCGGGGGGGGGTGCGCTACAGTGACCGACCCGATGATTTCCGCACGGAAATTTTGGGACTGATGGCCACCCAGATGAAAAAAAACGCCCTGATTGTGCCGGTGGGCGCCAAAGGGGGGTTTGTGGTCAAAACCCTGGCCCCTTATGGGGGGGATGCCAAAACCGCCGGAGATGATCAGTACCCGGCCTACATCCGGGGGCTGCTCAGCGTCACCGACAACCTGGAACACGGCCGGGTGGTCCCCCCGCCGGGGGTGGTGCGCCACGATGGGGATGATTGTTATCTGGTGGTGGCGGCGGACAAAGGCACCGCCCATCTTTCTGATACGGCCAACGCCATCAGCCTGAAAACCGGCTTCTGGCTGGGGGATGCCTTTGCCTCAGGAGGTGCCCAGGGCTATGACCATAAAAAAGTGGGCATTACCGCCAAAGGGGGATGGGAAAGCGTCAAACGCCATTTTTGGGAATTGGGAACCCACCCGGAAACCACCCCCGTCAGTGTGGCGGCCATCGGGGATATGAGCGGGGATGTGTTCGGCAATCTGATGCTGCTCAGCCGCCGGTTCAAGCTGGTGGGAGCCTTCAATCACAAACACATTTTTTTGGACCCGGCCCCGGACCCGGAAAAATCCTTTTTGGAGCGGGAGCGGCTGTTTCAACTGCCCCGCAGCGGCTGGAACGATTACAACCCGGCCCTCATCAGCCCCGGCGGAGGGGTGTTTTCCCGCCAGGCCAAGGCCATCCCCCTTTCCCCCCAAATGGCGGATGTGCTGGGAATAGATGCTTCTGTGATCAGCGGGGAGGAACTGATTCAGGCTTTGCTTTCCATGCGGGTGGACCTGCTGTGGAACGGAGGCATCGGCACCTACATCAAATCAGCGGCCCAAACCCATGAGCAGGTGGGGGACCACGCCAACGACACGGTGCGCATCAACGCCGATCAATGCCGGGCCAAAGTGGTGGGAGAAGGGGGAAACCAGGGCATCACCCAATTGGCCCGTCTGGAAATAGACCGCCAGGGAGGGCGCATCAACACCGATTTTATAGACAATTCCGGCGGGGTGGATATGTCGGACCATGAGGTCAACCTGAAAATCCTGCTGGAAGAACTGATGCGGACAGGGGTGATTGCCTCGCCGGATGAGCGAAACCGGCTGCTGGCCTCCCTGGAACCAGAGGTGACACAACGGGTGCTGCTCAACAGCCGTCAACAGGCCCTGGTGCTTTCCATGGATGAACTCCGATCCAGACAGGACCCGGCACCCTTCGCCCGATTGGTGGATTCCCTGGTGGGAATGGGGGTGCTGGACCGCCGGGTGGAGCCGATCCCCGCCGGATTGTTTGGACCCCAACCCCAGGACCACCCCCTGCCCCGCCCGCTGCTGGCGGTGTTGCTGGCTTATTCCAAAATCGCCTTGTACCAACGGTTGGAATCCAGCCCCGGCCTGGACCACCCCGCCATGGCCTCCTGGTTTTCGGGATATTTTCCATCCGGTTTGACAAACCTCCACCCTCTGGACGGGGTGGCCCATCCCCTGGCCCACCGGATCATCGCCACCCGCATCACCAACCACATCATCCACCGGGCGGGGATGTGCTTTGTGGGCGAAACCGCCTTGGATTCCGGCCAAAACTGGGAAACCGTGGCCATGGCCTATCTGTTTGCCGATGCAATCACCGGAGGGGAACGATTTCGGCAGCACACCCAGCCTCTTTCCCTGGTGATTCCGGCCGCCGCCGAAACCCGGCTGCTGATGGCCAGAGAGGAAGCCTTGGCTGGGATGGTGCGCCGTCTGGTGCGGATGTTCAGCCCGCAAAAATTGGAGTTTTCCAACTTAAAAAGCCATCAGGGGCTGTTTGAGGAATTTGTGGAACAGGTGGAGAAACGGCTGACGGAAGATCAACGGAGGACGGTTGAGGAAACCGTGCGGGGATGGGCGGCGGAAGGGGTGGATGAGCACACGGCCCGCCGGACGGCCATGTGGGCCCATTGCGGCCGGTTTGTTGATTGCCTGCGGATGGCGGCGGATGGCGGCTTGTCCATCCGGGAGGCCTTGAACTCTGCCCCGGCCCTTTAAGCCGGGGATGGATTCTGCCCCGACCCTTTAAGCCGGGGATTCTTCGGTCCGGGGAAGCTCTCCGGTTTGGAAAGAGTCTTCGTCCTCGTTGGGCTTTTCGCCCTCAGGGGAATCTTCCGTTTGTTCGGCGGCCCCTTTTTTGGCGACCGCCTTTTTGACCCCTTTTTTGGCAGCCGCCTTTTTGGGTGTTTCCTCCTGGGGCGGGGGGGCTTGGTAGTAGGTCAGCCTGCCGCAATGGGGGCAGGTGTGGGTGCCGTCAGGATCGGCAATCATCCGGTTGTAATCCTGGGGGGGGGTGGCGATGGAACACCCCTGGCAAACCCCGGAAATCACCGGGACCATGGCGGGCAGCCTGCCCCCTTTCACCAATCGGGTGTAGATGGAAAGGATTCGGGGCTCAACCTGGGCAATCCGGGTTTGCCGCTCCCCATCCAGAATCCTCACCTTTTCCTCCAATTCCCCCTGTTCAGCCTTTAACACCGTCTCCTCCTGCCGGAAGGATTCCTGTTCACGGGCCACCCGCTCTTCGGCTGTTTTCAGCTTGGGTTCCAGTTCTTCCTGGCGCATCCGGGCTTCTATCATTTCATTCTGCATCTGCTCGTTGATCATCCGGGCAGAATCCAGTTGTTTTTGGGCGGCGGCGTATTCTTTTTGGTTGTGAACCACCTTTAAGTGCGCTTTGAATTTTTCTATGGTGTCCAAAGCCACTTTGCTGGTGGCGTCTTTATCCCGGATGGAATTGGCCAGATTGGCACTGGCATTCCGCAGGTCCGCCAGAATTTTTTCTTCTGCCGCCAGGGTTTTTCCGGCTGTTTCCAGGGCTGGGGGTATCCCGGCCAGTTTTTTGCGGAATCCCTGTAATTGAAGGTCCAGTTCCGATAACCGGATCAGGTTTTGAATCGCCTCGCTCATCATCTCTTTTGCGGTTTCCTGGTTCCTCCCTGGCGGGAGGTTGGGTTCTTGGCTTGTAGGACAAAAAAAAAGGCGCATCGGTTGGATGCACCTTAGGTTTTATGAAGGGGCTGACTTCCGGTCGGTCGCCTCCCTTTGTGTTTTACCTTCCCCCCGTTGAGCAAACCCGCCAATGGCCGGAGTATCCCCGCGGGGGTGATCCATCATTGCATTACCAATAGGAAACAACTGGCTGGGGGTTGGGGTCATGCTTTTTATGTGTTTGTTTCCGGTCAGGTTGTTTTGTAAGGCAGATGCCGACTGTTTTTGGCGGCCGGGATGTAAAAGGGTGGTGGGCCCACCTGGACTTGAACCAGGGACCAGCCGATTATGAGTCGGCTGCTCTAACCAACTGAGCTATAGGCCCCTTTACCGGCCTCTCTCACCCGCTCCTCACAGTTTATCTATTGATATTAAGGCAATGGCCAGCAAGATGCAAACCCTTTATTGGGTTGAATCCGGCCGGGGTTGCCAGCCAGGCACCTGAAACACCTGATGGGTCCGCGAATCCATGGCGGTCAACCGACCCCCGTACACACATCCGGTGTCAATGCCGAACAGGGGAGGCGCTTTGAACACAGTCCCCAGCCGCAGCCCCATGAATTGGGTGGGGGTGTGGCCAAAGATGATTTCCTTACCCTGCCACAGGTGCCCGCGGCGGAAAAACCGTTCCCGAATCCATATCAAATCCTGGGGGTTTTGACGGCGCATGTCGGCTACAGCCGGGTCCACACCGGCGTGGACAAAAAGGGTCTGGTCATCCTCCCAAAACCTTTCCAGATGTTGGAAAAAAGCCAGGTCCGCCCCCAGAAAATCCCCCCGATGGGTTCCCCGCCGCCATGCAGCAGGGTCCACCCCATAACTGGCCAGGGTGGCCCGCCCCCCGTTCATCAACCATACGGCCGCACCCTGGGGGTCCCGGATGGCATTTAAAAGCATATCCTCGTGATTTCCCAACAGAAAACGGCAGGGGCGGGTGTGGGCCAACTGCCTTAAAAAACGAATCACCTGGGCTGAACCCGGGCCCCGGTCAATGTAATCCCCCAAAAACACCAGTTCCTCCCCGGCAGGGATTTGGGCCGCCAATTGCCGGAGAGGGCCGATACAACCGTGAATATCCCCCACCGCGATGGCCATCGGCTTCCTGTTTGTTTGACCCCCAGGGGAAGACACCCCCCCAACCCCCGGATTGGCCGTTTTGAAAAAACAGGAGGCCGGGAATGGAAAAAAACGGGTGGTAAAGAGACTTTCAGAGGTGGCCCGGTGAGGGATTCTATCCCGTTTATTCCGGCCCTTGGGCCGTTGCCCGCCCTGGTTTGGAGCACCACTGACTCCAGGACCCCACATACAGCCTGCCCAAGGGCAACCCCCCGGCGGCCATGGCCACCGCGTTGGTGGCTGCCGTCACCCCGGAGCCGCAGTAATGAATCACCTGTTCAGGAGAAAGGCCGTTTAGCTTTTGCTCAAAGCGGGCTTTCAACAGGTGGGGGTAAAGAAACCTGCCTTCCGCATCCAGATTTTGAGGGTGGGGCAGATTCACCGCACCGGGAATGTGGCCCGCCACCGGGTCTATGGGTTCCACCTCTCCCCGGAACCGCTCCGGCGCCCTGGCATCCACAAACAGAATGGCGGGGTCCCCCAGGCAGGCTTCCGCCTGACGGTCCGTCACCAACATAAAAGATTGAAGAGATGGAGAAAACCGTTTGGCCTCCGGCTTGGGGGAAAAGGTGCTTACCGGCAGCCCTTCCGCCAGCCAATGAGTGTATCCCCCATCCAGAACCGCCGCCGCTTTGTGGCCCATAAACCGCAACAGCCACCACAGCCGGGCTGCAAATGCGCCCCCCTGGTCATCATAGGCCACCACCTGGGTGTGGTTGTCCACCCCCTGGGATTCCAGCCATTGGATAAAATCCAACAGCACCGGCAGGGGATGGCGGCCGGTTTGATTCCCCTTTGGGCCGGATAAATGGTGTTCCAGGTGGGCGTATCTGGCCCCCGGAATATGGCCTTTGGTCCAGGCCCGCCTCCCCGCATCGGAATCCCCCAATTCAAAGCGGCAGTCAAACACCACCCAGTCAGGGTCCTTCAGGTGGTCCGCCAGCAACCCCGGTTTCAAAATGGTTTGATGAATCATCGCGGTCAGGTCAGCCAAAAGGTTTTTTTTGCACCCGGGGGGAGCCAACCCGGCCCGGGCGGCACGGTCAATCATCCCGGGTGGTTTGGACCAATTCCTCGGCGGTGGTGATGCCCTCCTCCACCAACTTCAGGCCGTATTGCCGCATGGATACCATGCCGGATGCGGTGGCGGCATCCCTCAGCAGGCTGGACTCGTTGGTCTGGGCCAGAACTTTTTTCACCTGATCACTCATCACCAAAAGCTCAAACACCCCCACCCGCCCGGAGTAGCCGGTGCCCCGACAATGGGAACACCCGGCCCCTTTGTACAGGGTTTTGACGGCTTTGATTTCCCTGGCGTTCAACCCGGCCTCCATCAGCAACGCCTCATCCGGCTCCACCGGGGTTTTGCAATGGGAGCAAATGCGGCGCAGCAACCGCTGGGCCAGCACCGCCATCACCGTGGAGGAGACCAGATAGGGTTCTATGCCCATATCCACCAGCCGGGTGACGGTGGAAGGGGCATCATTGGTGTGGACGGTGGAAAACACCGTATGGCCGGTCAAGGCCGCCTGAATGGCGATCAGGGCGGTTTCCCGGTCCCGCATCTCCCCCACCATGATGATATCCGGATCCTGGCGCAACACGGAACGCAGGGCATTGGCAAAGGTCAGCCCCAACTTGGGGTTTACCTCGGTTTGCACATAGCCCGCTATTTTGTATTCCACCGGGTCTTCAATGGTCATGATGTTTTTGGCGTGGCGGTCTATTTCTCCCAGGGCGGCATACAGGGTGGTGGTTTTGCCGCTGCCGGTGGGTCCGCTGACCAAAATAATCCCCCCGGTGGAGCGGATCAGTTTTTTCAGACTGGTCCAGATATCCTTGGGCATCCCCAGAGAAGGCAGGGAGAACATATCCTGGTCCTGGTACAACAGCCGCATCACCGCTTTTTCACCGTTGACGGTGGGCATGGTGGAAACCCGCACATCTATCTTACGCCCGGCGATCAACAAAGGGGTGCGGCCGTCCTGGGGCAGGGACCGCTGGGAAATATCCAGCCGGGAAAGGATCTTGATGCGGTTGATGAGCGTAAGGTGAATGGCTTTGGGCAGGGTGGCCACGGTTTGCAACACCCCGTCCACCCGAAAGCGCACCACCACCTCGCTGTTGTTGGAATCTATGTGGACATCGGAAGTCTGGGAGCGGGAGGCCTGGTACAGAATGTTGTTCAACAGCCGTTTGATGGGTTCTTCATCCCGGGCGTCAATCAAATCCTCCGGCTCTTCTATCCCCCACACACCGCTGCCTTCGGCCCCTTCAGGGGTTTCAATCCCCTCTATGGATTGTCCCGCATCGGATTCCGCCCGTTCGTAAGCCCGGTTGATCAGGCTGAGAATGGATAAATGGGTGGACACCACCATTTCCAACCTGCGGCCCATGCGCCGGGCCACATCCTCCAAAGGCTGATCATTTTCCGGGTCCGCCACCGCCATGCGCACCTCCCGGTCTGTCAACCCGATGGGGAAAAACACGAACTTTTTGGCGTAGCGGATGGGAATTTCTTTGGCGCATTCTCTCAGCAACTCCATTTCGTCCAGGTGGGGGATGTATTCCAACCCGAACAACCGGGCCACCGCCTGTTGCAGGCCGTCTTCGGTCACCACCTTTTGGGCCAGCAGGGCTTTTTTCAAGGCGGGCAGGGACCCCCCCCCTTTTTCCACCAGGGGGGCGATGGCGGCCAGATCCTCCGCCCGGACATGGGAGGATTCCACCAGAATGCGCACCAAAGGGTGGGCCAGCAACCCGGAAACCGGCGGAGAAGCAGACACCACAGGGATTGCCGCGGAAGGGGGGAGGGGTTCCGGCGGCAAAACCTGGGATTCAGGCTGGGGAGCAGGGGGTTCCAGGGGCTGTGCAAGGGGTTCCGTCAGGGCGGGTTCCTGGGGCGGCAGCGATTGTGCCGGGGGGGTATCCTTGGATTTGGCCGCGGTTTTGCGCATGTTGGCTGGGTTGAAACCCGATTGAGGGTTTGGAAAAACCATCAGAAATCAAAAGAAAACCCGGCGGATTCGCTGTCCGGGAGCAATGCGTTTTCCAGGCTTTCCCCCCGGGTGACCTGAGCCACCCCTGGGGGCAATTCTTCCACAAAACGGGAGGGACGGCAAACCTTCCACTGGCCATAAGTCACATTGAACTGAGGCACGGTGATTTCCAAATGGCGTTTGGCCCGGGTGACCGCCACATAAAACAGGCGCCGTTCCTCCTCCAGCCGTTCTGGGGAATCCAGACAGCGGGAATGGGGGAACTGACCTTCCACCAATCCCAGCATAAACACCACCCGCCATTCCAACCCCTTGGCCTGATGGATGGTGGTCAGGGTCAGGTGGTCCTCATCGGGGGATTCCTGCTCCTCATGGTCCCGGATGACGGTGCCCCCCACCAGGGCCAGCCGCCCCAGGAAACCTTCCAGTGACCGGTGTTTTTCGGCAAAGCGGGCCAGGTGCTGCAAATCCTCCTCCCGTTCCCGGGGGTTGTCAAAAGTCAGCAGAAGGTGGTCCCGGTAAAACAGCGAATGGGCCAGCCCGATCATCTGGGCCGGAGTGACCCCGTCAGCCAGCATTTCCTTTAAGCACCGGGCCAGGCTGCTCCATTGGTCTTTGGCCTTGGCGGGAATGACTTTTTGCAGGGCTTCGTTGGAGGTGGATATGCGGATGGCCTGCTGCCGCCGGAACACCCCGTATATTTTGGCGGCAGACACATTGCCGATGCCGGGCAGCATTTTAAGAATCCTCAGCCAGGAAATTTCATCCAATGGGTTGAACACCACTTTCAGAAATGCCAGCACATCCTTGATGTGGGCCTGTTCAAAAAACTTGACCCCCGAACGGACCACAAACGGAATGCCCCGTTCGGAAAGGCGCATCTGAAGTTCAATGGATTGGGCATGGTTGCGGTACAGCACCCCCATGTCACCCAACGGAATGTCCTGGTCCTGATAGGCGCTGATGCGGGAGATCACCCATTCGGCCTCTTCTGACTGGTCGTACAGGTGCATGATGTGGGGCGGCTCCCCCGCCGGGGCCACCGCCCTCAGGGATTTTTCCAGCCGGGCCTGGTTGTGGGCAATGGAGCAGTTGGCCAGTTCCAGAATATCAGGGGTGGAGCGGTAGTTTTCCTCCAGCCGGTACACCGCGGCCCCGAACCGCTGGGGAAACTCCAGAATGTTTTCCACATGGGCGCCCCGCCAACTGTAAATGGACTGGGCATCATCCCCCACCACCATCAGGTTTTTTTGATCCCGCCCCAACAGTTGCACAATCTCCCCCTGGGCCAGATTGGTATCCTGGTATTCGTCCACCATCAGATAGCGCAGCCCGGCGGCCATTTCCAGGTGGGGGTTTTTCTCCAGCAAATCCCGCCAGTTGCCCAGCAGGTCATCAAAATCCATGGCGTTGTTGGCCTTTTTTTTCCGCCGGTATTCTTTTTCCACCACCAGCAGTTCCGGCAAAAATTCCTGTAACCAGTCAAAATCCCGCTCAACCAATTGGGCCAGATTGATCTGCCGGTTGAAAGCCAGCGACACCAGGTCCTGGACCACCGCGGCGGTGGGGAACCGTTTGTCTTTCTCCCGCACCACCCCGGTCATGGCCGCCTTCAGCATATCCCGCGAATCAGAATCATCCAGGATGGAAAAGTTGTTTTGGTACCCCGCCAGGGGGGCGTACCGGCGCAAAAACCGGTTGGCCACACTGTGAAAGGTGCCGGTCAGCACCCGCCCCCGCACCCCCCGCCCGGCCAGCAGCCCTTCCAGGCGGCTGCCCATCTCCTCCGCGGCCTTGTTGGTAAACGTCATCAACAAAATAGCGGCAGGGTCCACCCCCCGTTCTATCAGCCGGGCCGCCCGATGGATGATCACCCGGGTTTTGCCCGATCCGGCCCCGGCAATCACCAGGGCAGGGCCGTCCAGGTGGTTTACAATGGCCATTTGCTGGGGGTTCAGGTCGCTCATAAACACAAAACAGCGAAAAATGGGGTGGCCGGGGGATGGGGGCGGTACATTCCGTTAACGCCAAGTTTAACAGCCAGCCCGCTGAAAGAAAAGTCTGCTATGGGAGAGGGGCGGTTGGGGCTGGCGGGTGCCTTTCTTTTGGGGTTCCTGTCCAGCAGTTAGCACCGGCACGGGCCTTGCGGCCCTTTTGGCCGGGCTAACTGCCTTTCTGTTGGGCTTGTATCCCTGATTCAATCTACCTATAATGAACCCGGTCCCGCCCGGACCGTTTTCATTGGTTCATCAGCACCCCACCGGAGTCCTCCCCCATGGGATTGTATCCCCTTATCCGCCCTTTGTTTTTCCGTTTAAACCCGGAACGTGCCCACCGACTGGTGTTCCGGTTGGTCCGGGGGGCCAGTGTGCTACCCGGTTTTTACCCTGTGGAGCGGGGATTGTTTCAATACCGCCATCCGGTGTTGGAAACCCGGTTGTGGGGACTGGATTTTGCCAATCCGGTGGGGGTGGCGGCAGGGTTTGACAAAGACGGCGAACTGGTAGACCCGTTGCTGGGGCTGGGGTTTTCCATGGTGGAGGTAGGGACCGTCACCCCGCGGCCTCAACCAGGCAACCCCAAGCCCCGGTTGTTCCGGCTGGAGCAGGACCAGGCGTTGATCAACCGGATGGGGTTTAACAACCAGGGGGCTTACAGTCTGGCATCCCGGTTGAGCCGTCCCCGCCGAAACCCCGGCCTGGTGGGGGTGAACCTGGGAAAAAACAAGGATACCCCCCTGGATTCCGCCGGGGAGGATTATCTGATCGCCATGCACGCTTTGTATGATGTTGCCGATTATCTGGTGGTGAATGTGAGTTCCCCCAACACTCCGGGGTTGAGGCTGTTGCAGGGAAAACCTTCCCTGGAAACGCTGATGACCCTGCTGACCGGGGAGCGGGAAAAACTGTCCGCCATTCGTGGGCGAAGGGTGCCCATGTTGCTGAAGGTATCCCCGGATTTGACCCCGGAAGGGCTGGAGGATGTGGCGGCGGTGGTGTTGGCTGGCCGGGTGGATGGGGTGATTGCCGCCAACACCACCCTGGGACGGGAAGGGTTGACATCCCCCCTGGCGGTTGAAACCGGGGGCTTAAGCGGCAAACCGTTACAGGACACAACTCTGCGGGTGGTGGCCCAATTGTACCGGTTGTTGGAGGGCCGGACCCCCATCATCGGGGTGGGGGGAGTGATGGATGCCGGGGATGCCTACCGGCTGATCCGGGCGGGGGCATCCCTGGTGCAGGTGTACAGCGGCCTGGTGTACCGGGGGCCGGGGCTGGCCAAACAGATCAACCGGGGGCTGACCGCCTTGCTGGAAAAAGATGGGTTGAATTCGGTAACCCAAGCGGTGGGGCTGGACCATCAAAAAGTGCTTTCCCCCCCCAAACCATCCGCCAAAAAACCAGCCGGTACCCAACCCAAGGGAGAAAGGCCCCGCCCCCCGGAACAAACCGGGGAAAAACCGGCGAAAAAGCCCACTGCCAAAGCAAAAAAGCCTGGAAAGAGTTAGAATGAAAAGGCGGGGGAAACACCCCTCACTGCAAAAAGAAGGGATCCAACCTTTGGCATGGGAGAGGAATTATGTTTAAAAACATATTGGTGCCCACCGATTTATCCAAATTTTCGGTAAGGGCTGTCCAGCCGGCCCTGGATATGGTTCAGCGGTACAAAGGGATGTTGCACCTGCTGTATGTGTATGAGCCTGTGTATGAACTGCCCTCCCTGAAAGAACTGGTGACCCATGAGTTTAAAGACAAAATGCGGATTGTGGCCGAGGACGGGTTGGGAGAATTCGTATCGTTGTACCTGCCCAAAGGGGCAAAGGTGCATCAGATGGTGATTCCGGGCAATATATCGGATGTGGTGGTTGATGTGGGGGAACGGATGGAAATGAATTTGATTGTGATGGCCGCCCATAACCGCAAGGGGATAGAACGGTATTTCATCAGTTCCACCACCGAGAGGGTGATCCGCAACAGCCATTGTTCCGTAATGGTCATCCGGCCGCCGGAAGGACAGGAAGAATAAACCGGGCCTGACCCCCGGAACAATCAGGAAAGAAGGCCCAAACATGCGGGAGTTTATGGATTTTGCCGCCGGTCTGGCGGAAGAAAGCGGCCACGGAATCCTCCATTGGTTCCGGGCCGGAACCGAAGTGCATTACAAGGCGGACCAAACCCCGGTAACCCAGGCGGACCGGGAGGCGGAACACCTGATGCGTCGGAGGATAGAAAAAGCCTATCCCTCTCATCGGATTCTGGGGGAGGAGGCGGGGATGAGCGGCGGCGGAGACGGCCAACCGCAGGAAAAAGGGTATCAATGGGTGCTGGACCCCATTGACGGCACCAAGGCGTTTATTCACGGGGTGCCGTTGTTCGGCACCCTGATCGCCCTGTTGAAAGACGGCCTGCCGGTGCTGGGGGTGATCCATTTGCCGGCCCTGGGCCAATTGCTGATGGGGGCCAGGGGAGAGCCGACCACTTTAAACGGAACCCCGGTGCGGGTTTCCACCGTGGCCCGTTTGGAAGAGGCCGCCGTGCTGATGACATCCCCCGCCACCCTGTTTGAACAAGGCTGGGGAGAGGGGTTTCACCGGTTGCGGGGGCGGGCACGGCTGATGCGGGGCTGGGGGGATTGTTACGGCCATTTTCTGGTGGCCACCGGCAAAGCGGAGGTGATGCTGGACCCGGTGTTGAATCTGTGGGATATTGCCCCCATGGGTCCCATTTTGGAAGGGGCGGGGGGGGTGATCACCGATATGACGGGCCGTCCGGGAGGCATGGGCAACAGCGGTTTGTCCACCAACGGTTTGTTGCACCGGGAGGTGTTGGAGGTGCTGGGGAAAAACAGCCCGTCAAAGCAGACCGGCTAAGCCAACGCGGGTTTGGGCTGGGGGGTTTTTGGCATTTCTGGGGATTTTAACCGGCTTTCCCAGTGAGAATCCGGCATTACCAGTTCATTCAGGGATATTTCAGCCAGCATTTCCTTCATTCGCTGGTTGATGAAGGTCATGGGGGCCAGAATGTTGCAATTATCCGCCAGGGTGCAATTGCGCTCGTTGTTTTTGATACAATCGGTCAGGGCCACCACCCCTTCTATCATTTGAATGAATTGAGAAAAATTGATGGTGGCCAGATCGGCCGCGATCCGGTACCCCCCATAGGCGCCCTGTTCCGAATTCAACACCCCCTCCGCGTTTAGCACCCGCAACACATGGGCCAGAGGGTCAAAAGGAGTGCCATAGATATCGCAGATTTCCCGAACGGTGGTAAGCTCGCTTTTGGGCTTTGCACTCATGTGTTTCAAGGCCACAAGCGCATATTCCACTTTTCGGTTGACCTTTAACATGTGAGGGTTCCTTTGGATGGGAAAGGTGGGAAAGGGTTGCGGCCCCCAAAAATATCAAACCCCTTCTCCATGGAAAGCGGGGAAGAGGGAATGGAAAAACCGGTTTTGCATCAGTCCTGGAACAATATATCCGAAAAAGACCGGTGTTTCAAGAACGGATAATCAAGAATCATTCTCTTTTCTCTGGACGGGCATGGCAGCCATCCGGGGGATGCCCAATCACAACGAAAGGAGCAGGAATGGCGGCCAATCATTTGCCGGTGCGGGGGGGCGGGCATGGGGGATGGAGGATACTGGCGGGAGTTCTGTTATGGGGGGTTTTTCTGGCAGGGATGGGCCGGTCCACCCTGGCGGTGGAACTTTGCTCTGATGAGGCCAACCTGTTGATGAAACAGGCCGGCATTGAGGAAGGCAAAATCAAAAAATTATGCCGGATGACCGCTGTTTCCCGCCACCTGCTTTCCATCACCCTTCAGCGGACAGAAAACGAACTGGGATACTGCCGGGTGACCCTGGCCATGAAAAACAACACTCTTTCCTACCTGAATCAACTGACCCTTACGGTGGAAGGGGGAGGGTTTGAAATCATCAAATTCAACAACATCCTTCCCGGGGATACCGGATATGCCTCCACCCTCAGCCGGACCCTGATGGATTGCGCGGAGGCCAAAAAAACCGGGTTGCGGTTTCCCTGGCCGGCCAGCCTGCGGATGGATGATCACACCGCTTCGGGCCGCTGGCTTGACCAACACAAACCTGCGTTGTTGGACCCCCATCTTTCCTGGTCCCGCTGATGGGAATTTCACCGGGTTGGTTTCTGTGGCGAATTTGGGCGGCCCATACCGTCGGGGGGGGCCAATGGCGGCGTGTTGCGTCCTTGGGGCTGCTGTCAGGGTGGGTGATGTTTGTGGGATTGGCTGCCTGCCGGAATGGGGCGGCCCCTTCTGCCCCGCCCCCTCCCCACGCCCCCCCCTTTTTCCGCCCCCCCGGCCTCCATCCAAAACATCAAACAGGGGGCCTTTCGCTATACCCTGCCGGTGGATGGGATTCCCATGGCATCGGGCCGGGGTTGCGCCCTGACCAAGCCTGAGGCGGAAACCCAGGCCCAACACGCGGCGGCCTACAATCTGCGCAGTCTGCTGGGTCAGGGAAAATACCAGGTGGGGTACCGGGGGCTTGTTTTGGTGGCAGACCCCTATGGCCGGGTTTGTTATGAGGTGGAGGCCTATCAAACCAAGAGATAAAAACCGGCCGCTTCTTGGCCAACCGGGGGTTCTTTGGGTGGGAAGAGAATGAGGGTGTAGGTTGCGGGTTGACCCGCGGCCCGCCATCGGTTAGATTTTTACAACAGAAGAACGTTCCCTCAACCCATGAGTCCGCCGGAAACCCCAACCTGAATCTTTCAAACAGATGCCGTCAGGCGGTTATCTGCCTGTGACGGACCTTTGTGCCCGGTCCATCACCCTTTCCCCAAACAACCGTTTGGCGGGGGCTGACCGGCCCGCCGTGTTGGTTGTCCGGCCCGCCGTGTTGGTTGTCCGGCCCGCCGGGGGGAAGGGGATGGTCATCCGGCCTCCGCAGGGGGTGCCCCATATAAGGATTTTTCCTATGTTTTCTGTAAGGCTTCCCCCCTGGCTTACCGGGCAGCCGGGCTACAACCCCCCCCGGTTGATCGTAAGGTTTGGCCGAATGGCCCAATGGACGGCCTACCGGGCACCCGGCTGGTGGGAAAAGGCAAAGCCCCTGGTGGTGATGGCGGGAATCACCCATCTGGCCCTGGTGGTGTTGCTTTCCGGTGGAAGAAACGCCCTGTTTGATTGGCGGGCGCCAGAAAATCTGGCCTATACCACCTATTTCAACCTGACGGACGGCTTCGGGTTTTGGGTGGAGCCTTCCGGGGAAAGCTATATCCGTTATAAAATGTACACCCAGGAAGGCACCGTCAACGAGGGCCATTTTCCGGACCCCGATACCGCACCCGGGCTGCGTTATGTGCGGTGGGCCAAAGCAGTCAATCTGGTGAACCGGGGGGATGAATCCCTGCGGGCTTCTTTAAGCCGCTACATCGCCGATCAGGTCCCCTCCATGCCCTTTCGGATAAAACTGTATGCATCCCAGTGGGAATGGCGCCTGCCCCACAACCGGTTTCCCCCCAGTTTTGTGTGGGAGAAAACCGAGGTGGAGGAGACTCTGCTGGGCAACCACAATGGCCTGACCCGCTCCTGGGTTCCGGTGGCCCATGACACACCGGCTGATAAGGGGGGCCGGTGAGAGCTTCCCCACGATGGATTGCCTGGGGCGAAAGCTGGTCCCGGTTTTGGTTTGGCCACCCTTCTCTGGCCACCTTGTCTTTGGTGAGGGTGGCCACGGGGGTGATGCTGTTTTACGCATTGTTTACTTACACCTTTGATTTGAACGGTCATCTTGGTGGCGGGGGGTGGGGGGACGCCGAGATACTCAAAAAATATGACACCCTGGCCTGGCCCTATTCCATATATTCCTGGGTTCACAGTGTTTACTGGGTGTGGGCAGTGCATGTTTTGGCCATGCTCATCGCGGCCAGCTTTATCATGGGGGTAAAGCCCGTTTTGACCGGCGGTTTGTCGGTGGTGTTTTATGGTTCCGCCCTGCACCAGAATCCCGGCGTGGTGGTGGAGATGGATCAGGTGGTGCTGATGCTGCTGATTTATCTGACTCTGGCCCCCACCGGCAGCCATTTCGCTGTGCCGTCCCTGAGACAGTCCGGCCCTGGGGGATACCGGTGGGACCCCCCGGGGAACGATTCCCAATGGGGATCGTTTGTGTTGCGGTTGATGCAAATCCACTTGTGTTTGTTTTATTTTTTTTCGGCTTTAAACCGGCTGACCGATGAATGGCTGTTGGGCGCCCCCCTGTTGCACCCCCGCCTTGCGGAAAGGGGATACCCCCTGGGGGAAGGGTTTTTACAGGCCCATCCGGCGGCAGTGGTGATCCTGGCTTTTTCCCTGGTGGTGTTTCAACTGTTCTACGGGGTGTTTATCTGGGGGGACCGGGTGCGTTATCCTCTGGTGGGGCTGGCGGTTGTGCTTCATCTTGTGGTGGGGCTGGTATGGGGGGATTTGTCCTTTAATCTGATGATGGCAGCCTGGAACTGGGTGTTTCTTCCGGCTGATTGGGTGGAGGATGGGAAGGATTGGGCCAAAAGCATGCTGGGCCTGCCCTGGTTTCCTCCTCAGGGATGACCCGCCAGGGGTTGCGGCACAACCTTTTTTTCCCCACCCATGATCCCCTGGGGGATGGCCCGGGAGTGCCGAAACATAGGATGGGGACTCCACATAACTGCCGAAAGCCCCCCTTTTGATAAATAAACGGAAGGGGGGATGAGAAGAGGCCGGGTAAATTTCCTGATCCGGGTATACATTTTTCGTTGACAATTTTCACACTTTGCCCGCTTAATAATCTTTTGACAAAGCTGGCGTAGCTCAATTGGCAGAGCAGCTGTTTTGTAAACAGCAGGTTGCGGGTTCAAGTCCCTTCGCCAGCTCTGCCGAAGTGCTGGCGGGTTTTAGGGATAAAACAGCCGGGCAGGGACCTGTTCCAAACCACCCAATGGGTTTAAAACCGGACCCGGCGATGAATCACTCCGGCCGGGTTCGGATGGTTGACCAAAAGAAAAAACGAATGGTTGACCGAAACAGAATGGCCGGTACAGAATAACGGGCCAGCGGGGAGATACCCGAGCGGTCAAAGGGATCAGACTGTAAATCTGACGGCTACGCCTTCGGAGGTTCGAATCCTCCTCTCCCCATAGGATTCACGGCTGAAAGCAAACAGCGGTGTGAGGTTGGCCAACAAGGCCTATCCTTAAAAAGGGGCCCCTTAAACACAGGTTCCTTAGAAACGGCGGGTTCCTGAATAACGGGATCCTGAAAAACAGGCGGCCCCGCCAAAAACCGGCCACAGCCTGTAGGGGGAAGCCGCACGTTAAGGCCAGGCCCGGGTAGCTCAGTGGTAGAGCGCTTCCTTGGTAAGGAAGAGGTCGGCAGTTCAATCCTGCTCCCGGGCTCTCACGAGAAATCACCAAAAGACATCCAAATTTACCACCCATCAGCAATTCAGGGACACATGGCAGACACAATTCGGCTCCAATGCACAGAATGCAAGCGGGAAAACTACACCAGCCTGCGCAACAAAAAGAAAAACCCGCGCAAAGTGGAAAAAAACAAATACTGTAGATGGGATCGCAAACATACCCTGCACAAGGAAAGCAAATAATCCGGGCCGCGGGATCAACCGGATTGCGAATTCCAAAGGCAGGGTGCGTTATAGGTCAGTAGCTCAATTAGGTAGAGCATCGGTCTCCAAAACCGAGGGTTGTGGGTTCAATTCCCTCCTGACCTGCTTACCCGGGGAGCCGGAAAACCAGGCAACATTGCTTTCCAAGTTATCCAAACAGTCAAAGGAGTGCCCGTGGGCATTTTTCGTTCAATCGGAAATTTTTTTTCGGATGTCCAGTCCGAATTCAAACGGGTGACCTGGCCCACCTGGGCCGAAACCAAAAACTCTACCGGGGTGGTGTTGGTTGTCACCTTGACGGTGGCCGCCATTCTTGGGGGGCTTGACGTGGGATTATCCGAAGCTGTGAAGCTGATCATCAAATAAGCAAGAAGGCACAGCATGACGGAACAGACCAACATCCCGGATGACCTGAAACACCAATGGTATATCCTCCAGACCTATTCCGGTTTTGAAAACAGGGTAAAACAAACCCTGGAAGAAAAACTGAAATTGGAAAAACTGGAACACCTGGTGGAAGAAGTGCTGGTCCCCGGTGAAGATGTCACCCGGGTGAAAAACGGCAAGAAGCGCAAAGTGCATGTCATCTACTTTCCGGGATATCTGCTGATTAAAATGCACCTGACGGATGAGTTGTGGCATGTGTTGATGAACATCCCCAGGGTATCCGGATTTGTGGGGGGCAAAAGCAAAAATGAGCCCCACCCGTTGGAAGAAAGCGAATTGACCTTCATCCGCTCCCAGATGGATAAGGGGATTGCCCACACCGTGGTGCGCCAGGAGTTTGAGGTGGGCGAACAGGTGATTGTGATAGACGGCCCTTTTGCCAACTTCAGCGGAAAAGTTGACGAAGTGAACCTGGAAAAACACAAGCTCCGGGTTCTGATCAGCATTCTGGGGCGGTCCACCCCGGTGGAACTGGATTTTGACAAGGTGAAAACTCACCCGGATAACAAGTGATCCACCCGTCAAACACCTGACCGGTTTGTCCCCCATAAATTGGGGGGGGCTTTTGCAGATGTTCGGAGAAGTCAACCCGCAGGCAGATATTCACAATTTAGAAATTGAGAAGCTAACAGAAAGAAGCAATCCCCATGGCAAAAAAGATAACCGCATTCATCAAGCTCCAAATTGTAGGCAACAAGGCAACCCCTTCGCCGCCGGTAGGCCCGGCCCTTGGCCCCCATGGTCTGAACATCATGGAATTCTGCAAGGCCTTTAACGCCAAAACCGCGCACCAGGATGGAACCATCATCCCTGTGGTGATCACGGTTTACGCGGACCGCTCCTTTACGTTTATCACCAAAACCCCCCCGGCGGCGGTGTTGATCAAAAAGGCCATCAATCTGGAAAAAGGGTCCAACGAACCCAACAAAAAGAAGGTAGGCAAAATTTCCAAAACCCAGATATCCGAAATCGCCAAAACCAAAATGGTGGATATGAACTGTTTCTCCCTGGAATCAGCCATTAAATCCATTTCCGGCACCGCCCTTTCCATGGGTGTGGAAATCACCGAATAGCGCATCAAATCATCAGAGACAATCATGGCTAAGCTGACCAAACGGCAAAAGAATTTTACCCCGCTGATCGTTCGCAACAAAAAGCATTCTCTCGCGGACGCGGTGGGAATCATCAAAAAAACGGCCACTGCCAAATTTGATGAAAGCGTGGACCTGGCGGTCAAGCTGGGGGTGGACCCCCGAAAATCGGACCAGATGGTGCGGGGCACCTGCGAGCTTCCCAACGGCACCGGAAAAAAAGTGCGTCTGGTGGCTCTGACCAAAGGCCCCAAGGGCAACGAAGCCAAAGAGGCCGGTGCCGATATTGTGGGCGGAGATGACATTATCGCCAAAATTGAGGGCGGCTGGCTGGATTTCGACGTCCTGGTGGTGACCCCCGATATGATGGGCGCCGTGGGCAAAATCGGAAAAATTCTGGGTCCCCGCGGGTTGATGCCCAACCCCAAAAACGGCACGGTGGCCATGGATTTGCCGACAGCCGTGGCCCGCATCAAAGCCGGTCAGGTATCCTTTAAGGTGGACAAGGCCGGGATTGTGCATGTGCCGGTGGGCCGGGCATCCTTTTCTGATGAAAAACTGGCCGAAAATGTGCGGGCGCTGATGGAAACCGTGCGCAAGGTAAAGCCTTCCTCGGCCAAAGGGGTGTATCTCAAGTCT
>JAOUFO010000084.1 GCA_029858165.1 Deltaproteobacteria bacterium
CAACCCCCTTCCCTTTGGGAAGGGGGCAGGGGGATGGGAAAAAACGAGTTGTGCAGAGGCCTCAAACCATGAAGGCGCAAGTCTTTCCCCCAGGCCAACCCCCGCCAGGGACACCTCTTCACCAAGGGGTTTTATGCTGGCTATCCATAACCTGACCAAAACCTACGGGGGGTTGACCGCCCTGGATCACCTTACCCTTTCCATACCGGAAGGGGAGATATTCGGTCTGCTGGGCCCCAACGGGGCGGGCAAAACCACCCTGCTCCGAATCCTTACCGGGCTGGTGGCCCCCACCGGCGGAAAAGTGGAACTTTTTGGCCGCTACGCCCCCACCCAGCCGGAGGTGCGGGCCATGGTGGGGTATATGCCCCAACAGGATGCCTTGTATCCCGGCCTCACAGTCAGCGAGAACATCCGGTTTTTCGGCCGGATGTACGGCCTGAACGGCGAGGCCCTGGAGACCCGGTTGGAGGAAGTTCTGGCCCTGGTGGAACTAAGCCACCGGCGGGATGGGCTGGTGTCCACCCTGTCGGGAGGCATGACCCGCCGGGCCATGCTGGCTTCAGCCATGGTGCACCACCCCCGGCTGCTGATTCTGGACGAGCCCACCTCCGGGGTGGACCCCAGTCTGCGTCTGCGGTTTTGGGGCTGGTTTTCCCGGCTGGTGGATAACGGCATGTCCATCCTGATCACCACCCACCATATTTCCGAGGCCTCCCACTGCCATCAGGTGGTGTTTTTGCGGGAGGGCCGCCTGCTGGAACAAGGGGAACCCCACCGCCTGATGAAACAATACGGGACCGCGGACCTGGAGGCGGCCTTTGTACAAGCCACCGAACAAAAGGGGCCAAATGCCCCCCCCAGCCAGAAAGGGGGCCAACCATGACCATCCGGTGGATTGCCCTGCGGGTGATTTTGGAAATCATCCGGGACCGCCGCACCGTGGCGTTTTTTCTGCTGGTTCCGGTGGTGGTGATGACCTTGATTTTCTATGCTGTATCTCAGGATGAAACCGCCCATGTGGGGGTGGTCACCCGGGGGGTGGCCCGCCTGTTTGATGCCGATCTGATCAAATCCCTGGAAAACGAAACGGATATTGAGGTGGTTTCTCTGGACATTCCCGATGAGGAAACCGACCTGGTGCGCATTGAAACCGCCATCCGGGATCACCTGCGCTCCGGCAGGGTGGATGCCATTTTGTACATGGATGAAAAACTGTTGGTGGACCGTTTTGCCGGCCGCCGGGGAACCCTGCACCTGTGGGTGGAAGGCTCCCGGCCCACCACCACCGCCACTGCCATTTCCGCCATCGCATCTGCTATGGATGATCTGGCCGATGCCCTGCCGGTGGTGATAGATACCCAGTGCTCTGCCGATTGCGCCAATTCGGTCAATGCCACCCCCATGGAACTGACCAAACACTACCTGTACGGATCAGAGGATTACCGGATGGTGGATTTCTTTCTGCCGGTGTTCCCCCCCTTCTTTGTGTTCTTTTTCACTTTTATCCTCTCCACCATCACCTTTCAACGGGAGCGCACCCGGGGCACCCTGGAGCGCATCCTGATTGCCCCGGTTTCCTTCGGTCAGGTGGTGCTGGGATATGTGGGGGGCTTCTTTTTGTTCAGTCTGGCTCAGGCGGTCATCATCCTCACCTACATCATTGTGTTGCTCTCCTTTGACATCACCTGGGCACAAATGTTCTCCATCGCCGGGGTAACCCTGCTGATGATGCTGGTGGGTTTGATGATGGGACTGCTGGCATCCTTTTTGGCCCACAACGAATTCCAGGCCATCCAGTTCATCCCCCTGGTGGTGCTGCCCCAGGTGTTCCTAAGCGATATGATCTGGGATATTCAACGGTTTCCACAGGTGTTCCAATGGATCGCCTACTTCCTGCCCCTGACCCACGCCAACTGGGCCATGCGGGATGTGTTGCTGAAAAATCATTCATTCTGGGCCACCTGGCCCCATTTGTTGATGCTGGTGGGGTTTTTTATGGCCGCCTGGCTGGGGTTAATGGCCGTGGGGCGCAAAAGAACCAGCTATTAAGGGGGAATTTCTGATGGGGTTCACCCCCCGAACCCCGGTATGGGGGTTTCCAACAATTTTGTGGGGGGCCGTTTTTTTTTAATTTACAAACCAGGCTGGGGATTGGCGCCGCCTGCGTAAGGAACAGCGGGGGTGGGACAGAACGAGCGGAGGGGGGGATGGATCAGCCCGCTGGGAAACGGGGTTTCCAATTCAAATTCGTAGGCGTCGTCCCCGTTGTTGTAATAGCGGGGCAGAATTCGTTTGGCCTTAAAACCATAGCGGCGGTAGAGGGTTTGGGCAGCGTGGTTCCGGCTGTTTACCTGCAAAGTTGCCAAAGGGTGGCCCTGGCTGCGGGCCGTGGCCAGCCAATCCTCCAGCAACAGTTTTCCGAACCCTCTGCCGCGAAACGGGGTATCCACCGCCAGAGAATCCAGGTTGTACCCCCGGCCCACCGGATGGCCGATGTAAAACCCGCTGATATGCCGGGCGCCGTTTTCCGCCAGGGCCAGCACCCGCACCGTAAACCGGGAATGGCGCAACACCGCCTGAACCAGTTCATCCGTCCAGGGGGTTAGAAACGCCTGCCGCTGGATGCGGTTGATGACCGAGAAATCCTGTGGGGTGGGCGGATGCAAAAAAAGGTTCCTGTCCATAAAATTTTTCTACACCAATCCTGGTGAAAACACAAATCCGAAAGGGAAACCTCCGGGGTACACCTCTATTGAAACAACAACTTTCTCCTGTGGGTTTCCTTTCATCCTGCTTTTTTCCCCCGGTATCCTCCAAAGGTCGCGGATGATTCCCACAATCGGGCTTGCCTGGATTCAGGAAATCCTTTAAAAAGATAGAGACAAACCGCGCCTCTTGAGCCAAACCCTGCAATCGGAAGACCCCATGGAAGACAAACTGACCACCTTTGTAGCCGAACAGTACAACGCCTTTCAATCCATGATGGAAAGACGGGACAAAGAACGCAAATACCTGAATTACGGATTCAAGGAAGGCCGGGGGCAAACCTATGAGGACCGTCAGGAACGGTTGTGCCGGGAGGTTTTTGACGGAGCCAGGATAAAAAAGGAGGATGTGCTTGCCGATGTGGGATTCGGGTCCGGCGAGCAGGATTTTTATCTGGCCCGCAATTATGAGTTTGGGACTTTACACGGATTCAACATTGCCTCCAAACAGGTGGAATTTGCCAACCACCGCGCAGCCAAGGAGGGCTTGGCGCCAAAAATGGTTTTTCATCACTTCCCCGCTGAGCGGATGGAACCCCTGAAGGATCGTTCGGTGGATAAGGTGCTTTCGGTGGAATGCGCCTTTTATTTTGACCGGCCCGTGTTTTATAAGGAGGCCCACCGGGTGTTAAAACCGGGCGGATTGTTGGTGCTGGCCGATATTTCTTTCAGCGGGGCCATTTCTTTTATCACCCGGTGGACTCAGGATATGCGAAGGGTGGGAACCCTGCCGGGCAACCGCAGGAGTTGGGCACCTTATTTTGACACGGAACGGGTGACATCCATCAACGCCCAGACCCGGTCCGGGGTGCAAAACACCGTGTTTCAATGTCTGAAATACATGCGCATCAGCCACTCCTGGGTGGAAAACCGAACCCTGTTGAGCATGGCTTTTTATTCCCAAATCACTGCCCTGGGGCTGCTGACCCGCCTGATACGCTACGATTTGATTGTCTTAAAACGCAAAAGCTGACCCCCCTTCCCCCATCCCTCCCATTGCACCCCTTGTCTCAAGGGGCTGGCAGGAGTTTGGGGTTTGGGGTTTGGCGGGGGGATGCTCAAAGCGCGCCTTGATGGTTTGCCCGGGTCGGAAGCGATTTTTGGTAGGTGAAAAACACATGGTCCCACAGGGTGGTGGTCACCCCGTAGTTTTTATCCGGGTACACATGGTGCAAGGTGTGGTGGTTTAACAGGCGCAGCCAAAGACGGTTGTGAAAAGTGAAATAATGCTGGGCGTGATGAACCACCCCATACACAAAGTACCCAAACAGCAGGGTGCCTAAAAAAATGGTGGGGTCCACACCGGGAAACAACCACCCAAAGGCATAATAGTGTGCGGCGGTCAGGGAGACGCCAAAAACAAACGGTAACGCCAACAGCACCTTGGGATCATCATGATGTTTTTGGTGGCCCGAATTGAACAAATTGGGGGGACCCCAGTGAAACAATATCCGGTGAATGCAGTATTCCAAAAAGGTGAGATACAAATACCCCAGAACGACGCTGACCAGAATAAACACAGGCTCCCCCCCATGGGAGGACACACCAACCCCCAGCAACAGAATTCCACAAATGGAATCCACCACAAACCCCAAACGGTAATTGAGTTTGGTTTCTGAAAGGGCTTCTATTTGACGAAGGATAAGGCTCATGGATCCAAATCGCGATTTAAAAGTGATTTCCTTAGGAAAATACCATCGGTCGCATTTTAAGCAAACTCAAGAGGGAATGTCAAAGAATATCGGATGGCGACAGGAAAAACAGGCCGGTTTAGCCGTTTTAGAATGGGGGGGAATGAAAGGAAAGCACACTTCCTCCTCCCGGTGTCTTTGAGGGCAAGAACGGCGGGGGAAATCATTCAAACCTTCCCTGATGAGCGGCGGAGTTCCCCCTACACAACCCCCCGGTCCAGCTTGCGGTATTGGATGGCTTCCGCCACATGGGCGGCCTCTATGGGGGTGGATCCGGCCATATCGGCGATGGTGCGGGAAACCTTGAGAATGCGGGTGTAGGCCCTGGCCGAAAGGCTCAGTTTTTCCATGGCATTGCGCAACAGGGCCAGCCCTTCGGGGTTGGGCTGGCAGTGGGCCTCCATTTCGGCGGGGGTCATCAGGGCGTTGGGCCTGCCGTTGAGCCGGGCGGCCATCCGCCCCCGGGCCGCCTCCACCCGCTGGCGAACATGGGGAGAGCTTTCCCCCCGGCGGGCATCGGCCAGTTTGTCAAAGGGGGTGGCGGGCACATCCACCTGCAAATCTATGCGGTCCAACAGGGGGCCGGAGATGCGCCCCCGGTATCGGGCCACATCCCCCGGAGAACACCGGCACCGGTGGCCCGCATCCCCCAAATAGCCGCAGGGGCAGGGATTCAACGCCGCCACCAGCATAAAGCTGCACGGAAACTCCAAACTCATGGCGGCGCGGGATATGGTCAGCCGCCGCTCCTCCAACGGCTGGCGCAACAGTTCCAGCACATTGCGGGGGAATTCCGGCAATTCGTCCAAAAACAGCACCCCGTTGTGGGCCAGAGAAATCTCCCCCGGCTGGGGAATGGAGCCGCCCCCCACCAGCCCCGCCGGGCTGATGGAGTGGTGCGGCGACCGAAACGGACGCTGGGCCACCAGCGGCTGACCCGGCCCCAACAACCCGGCAATGGAATGGATGCGGGTGGTCTCCAGGGTTTCATCAAAGGTGATGGCGGGCAATATGGTGGGCAGACGGCGGGCCAGCATGGTCTTGCCGCTGCCGGGGGGACCCATCAGCATCAAATGATGGCTCCCTGCCGCGGCGATTTCCAACGCCCGCTTCACCTGCTCCTGCCCCTTTACATCCCGCATATCCTCGCCGTACAGGGCCGCCTGGGCAAACAGCCCCTGGGTGTCCACCGGCTCCGGCGTGGGGGTAAACTCCCCCCGCAGCAAACCGATGGTCTCCTCCAGGCTTTCCACCGGCAGCAGATTCAGCCCCTCCACCACCGCGGCCTCGCGGGCATTGCCCCTGGGCAGCACCAAACCCTTCAACCCCATCTTTCTGGCCGCCAAAGCAATGGGAAGCGCCCCCCGGATGGGCCGCACCCGCCCCTCCAGGGACAATTCCCCCACCAGCAGATACCCATCCAGCCGGGCCGGAGAAAACGCCTCCAAGGCTCCCATCAGGGTGGCCGCGATGGCCAGATCAAACCCGGAACCGATCTTGCGCATTTCCGCCGGGGCCAGGTTCACCGTGATGCGGCGCACCGGAAAATTGAACCCCGAATTGGTGATGGCCGCGGTGATCCGCTCCTTGCTTTCCTTGATGGTCCCGTCGGGCAAACCCACAATCGTAAACTGGTTTAAACCCAGGGCCAGGTCCACCTCCACCTCAATGGGGTGGGCCTCCACACCCAATACCGAAGCCGATAACGATTTTGCGAGCATCAGGGTTTATCTTCCAGGGGTTATCCGCCAGGGCGGGTCGGCAGGGGCCGGGCCACAGCGCCCCCTGTAAAGCGAAGTTATCCCTTATCAGATGAAAGGCCGGTTGGCCAGGGGGGGCGGGTTGCGGTTCCCTTTTGAGCGTGGTAGAGATGCTTTTAAGGAAGCTGAAAGGGCGACCAAGGGGGGAATCTCCTGTATAGCATCAGGGGAAGTTTCCCATTCCTGCCCGCTTTAAAATTGGGGCTGGCGGAGATGGTTGCCTCTCCTCCAGGGGGCTGGTTTCCCCCTTTTCGGGGGCTGTTCCGGGTGAGAACCCGGATTTTGGGCGCAATTCCGCCCTAAGCGGGGGCCTCCAGCACGGTCATTCTTTTGATATTGAAGGCCATCACCAACAGAAAGGCGTGGCTGGCGTTGCGGAACAGTCCCAGGTAACGGACGCGGCGAAAGCCGTAGTTTTGCTTCAGGGTTCCGAAGACCCGCTCCACGGCGGCCCCCCGTGTGTACTTGAGCGTTCTTGCCTCAACAGCCCTTTACCCCCCCATTGACGTCCTCCCTCCCCGCCCCTAGAATATCCATTCAGCCAGCCCAAGGGCATCCCTGCCCCAGGCTTAACCCAGCAATGGAAGGATAGGAATGAAACGGATTGAAAACGCGGTGGAGCAGGTGATTTTTGCCAGCCGCTGGATACAGGTGCCCCTGTATGTGGGTTTGATTGGGGCTTCTATTTTATACGCCTACAAGTTTTTGGTGGAATTTGCCCATTTGGTGGTGGAAACCCCTGAGATCAGTGAGGAGCATTTGATGCTGGGGATATTGACATTGGTGGACATCACCATGGTGTTGAACCTGCTGGTGATGGTGATCATCGGGGGTTATGCCACCTTTGTGAGCCACATAGATATTGAGGGCCATGAGGACCACCCGGACTGGCTGGACAAGATAGACGCGGGGACCATGAAGGTAAAGCTGGCCACGGCCCTGGTGAGCATATCGGGGATTCACCTGTTGAAGGGGTTTATCAACATTGCCAACACGGACCCGGAGCATTTGAAGTGGCAGTTGGCCATCCATGGGATGTTTCTGGTGTCGGCCATCCTGCTGGCCTATACCGAAGTGGTGCTGAAAAAATCCCACGCCCATTGACCAAAAAAGAAAGGCACCAGCCAGCCTGCGGCGTTTGGAGCCGGTAGGCGACACAACGCAGGGCTGTGCTGGTGCTGGACAGG
>JAOUFO010000085.1 GCA_029858165.1 Deltaproteobacteria bacterium
CCATTACGGCACCTACACGGTAAATCAGGTGAAACAGGCCCTGGCCGGGCGGGGGGTGCCCATGCGGTTGACTGAGCAACCGGATGTTGAAGAAACCGGGGCAATAGAACCCGGCAATAAATCCTGTGATTTGACCGGCGGAAAGCAGAAATGTTGGGTCTGACCCGGACTGACTGCCGGGAAGGATGGATAACACCCGCGGACTGGGGGGGATAGCTGTTAAGGACTGTTTGGTGTGAGAAAGCTCCCGGCAACCCAGTGCCGGTAATAGAAAGTTAGAGGGGGGAGGATAATTGAATCCCGGATTCCCCCGGCCATCCAATTGTCCACCCCCCCTAACCGCTTTGTTAATGAACCACCGGAGCCGGTTGGGCGCAATCTCCGCAGGTCCCATGAAACACCACTTCAGGAATTTTCACCCGAAAATCCTCGGTGGATTTTTCCAAATGAACCAGTTCCGGTTCCAGGGCCACATCCACATCCTGAATTTTTCCACATTGTTCACACAGGGTGTGGTGGTGCGGCTCTACCCGGGCATCGTACCGGGCAGTCTGGCGAGAAGTGGCCACCCGGCGCAAAAACCCCTGATTGTGAAGGGTATCCAGAATTTTGTACACCGTCCCCAAAGAAATGGAAGGGATGGCGGCCCGGATCACATGATACACCTCCTCCGCGCTGGGGTGGCTATCGGTTTTCAACAACATCCCATACACGGCAACCCTTTGAGGGGTGACCTTCAAACCGGCTCCCCGGCAGGCGGATGGAAACAGCTCCATCTTTTTTCTGGCCGATACCATGTCAATCATTGTGATTTTTTCCTCTGAATAAAGAACTGATCAATCCAAAAAGAACCGTTTAAATGGCTTTGATTACCCTCCTGAATATGATTTAATTTCAGGAGTGTTTCACAGAATTGCCATAGGGAACTCTGAAATGCAAATCCTAAATTGTTCCAACGGAATCCATAGGTCCAAACATATCATTTTATTCTCTTTTTTTCAAGGCAGCCGCCATTCATGCTGTTTATAAGCACCCGGGGAAACACCCGTCCATATTCTTTTCGCCAGACGGTCATGGCCGGCCTCGCTCCCGATGGGGGGTTGTTCATGCCTCAAACCCTGCCGGATGTCAGGGGGCGGCTGGAAGAATGGAAAGACCTTTCTTTTCAAGACCTTTGCCTGGAAATCATCTCCCTGTTCACCGAAGATGAAATCCCCCGGGAGGAACTGAAAGGGTTGATAGACAAAAGCTACCGGGTGTTTGACGATCCATCCATTATCCCGGTCAAACGGGTGGGGGATCTGTTCATCGCCGAGCAGTTCCACGGTCCCACCCTGGCGTTCAAGGACCTGGCTTTGCAGTTTTTGGGCAACCTGTTTGAATACCTGCTGGCCGATTCCCAGGACAGGCTCACCATTCTGGGGGCCACCTCCGGAGATACCGGGTCGGCCGCCATCCATGCCCTGCGGGGCAAAAAAGGGATTGAGGTGTTTATTCTGCACCCCAAGGGGCGGGTGACCCCCATTCAGGAATTGCAGATGACCACCGTGGTGGACCCCAACATCCACAATCTGGCCCTGCTGGGCAGTTTTGATGAGGCCCAGGCCATTGTGAAAGGGTTGTTCAACAAAGCCGGATTCCGGGACAAATTCCGGCTGGGGGCGGTGAATTCCATCAACTGGGTGCGGGTGATGGTGCAAATGGTGTTTTTCTTTCATGCCTATTTCCGGCTGGTGAAACAACCGGCAGAGGCCATGCCGGGGGGGAAAAAGCTGAACCTGGGGAATCCGGTCCGGTTTGCGGTGCCCACCGGCAACTTCGGCCACATCCTGGCGGGCCATCTGGCCCGGGGGATGGGATTGCCGGTGGCAAAACTGGTGCTGGCCACCAACGCCAACGACAACCTCCACCGGTTTCTTTCCACCGGAGTATACGCCCACCTGAATACCCAGCACACCATCAGCCCTTCCATGGATATCCAGGTAGCCAGCAACTTTGAGCGTTACCTGTACGAATTGGCCGGCAGAGACAGCCAAACACTGAAGAACTGGCTGAATGATTTTGAATCCAAAGGCAGGCTGGTTCTGCCCGATGACCGGCTGACCGCCATGCGCGAGGAGTTTTCATCCGCATCGGTGGATGATGGGGCCATTTTGGAAACCATCAAGTCCACTTACGAACAAACCGGCTACCTGCTGGACCCCCACACGGCAGTGGGTGTCCGGGCGGCCCTTACAACCGCTGAGGGCGGTTCGGGGCCGCAGGTGCCCACCGTCTGCATGGCCACCGCCCATCCGGCCAAGTTTGGGGAGGCCATCACCCAGGCCATCGGTAAAGAGCCGCCACTCCCCCCGGCCTTGGCCAAATTGGCCGACATGGAAACCCGCAAAACCGAACTTCCAGCCACCCTTGAGGCGGTGGAGAAACAGATGCGCCAAACCCTGGAATCAACGGTCTGACCTTTTTGGAGGGCTCTTCCGGTGGATTTTGAAACAACCAAAACCCTCCTGGAGGAGTTGGTCCCGCTCCACAAGCACATCGGCCTTCAATTGACCTCCCTTAAGGATGGGATGGCCGAAACCCGGTTTGATTTCAAACCGGAGCTTTTGGGCAACATTCCTGCCGGAATTCTCCATGGGGGCATTATTTCCACCGTGATGGATGTTACAGGGGCCATGGCTCTGGTGTCCCTGCTGGCTCACGGCAAGTTGACCCATGTGGGTACGGTGGATATGCGGGTGGATTTCCTGCGGCCCGGCAAGGGAAAACGGTTCGTTTGTACCGGCCATGTGTTGCGCAATGGAAAAACCCTGGGAACCACCCGAACAGAACTGGTGAATGAAAAAGGCGATGTGCTGGCCACAGGCAACCAGGTGTACCGCATACATAATGGCGATAAACCACTGACCCTGGATTTATAGCTTTTTGGAAATCAAGGAATGGGAATTCCCCAATGAACGAACTGGCCAAACGCAAACCCAAAGACATTTTGTTTTTGGACAACCTCACCATTGAATGGCAGGATGGATCTGTATCCAGGCTTCCGTTTTTTGCACTTCGTGACGGGTGCCCCTGCGCGGCCTGTGTGGATGAGGTGACGGGGAAAAAAACCTTGGACCCGGCCTCCATCCCCAAGGATATCCATATTATCCGGGCCGAATATGTGGGCAATTACGCTTTGCGGATCCACTGGAGCGACCACCACAATACCGGCATTTACACTTTTAGAATGCTGCGACAAATGGCCGAGCTGGCCACGGCGGCCAAATCCAATGACATGGTCCCCTAAAGATCAGCCCCCTCAAGAACATGTCCCCCTGGCGGTGGGTGCCTTTCAGGGCCGCATTGAGAGAAGCTCATCCCCCCCTAAAGCTTGGATTTTTCCAATTCATATCCCCCTTTGATATCCCGCACCTGATACCCCAGACGGGCGATTTCATCCCGTAACCGGTCCGATTCCCCCCAGTTGCCGTCCTCTCGCGCGGCCAGCCTTTTCCGAGCCAGGGTTTCCACCCCCACAGGAACCGATTGAACCTGATCCAGCCCGGAAAAATCGTTTAATCCCAGGCAAAGCAGTTCTTCGGCCAAAGCGGCGACCCCGCCCTTTTCACTGGGGGAAATCAGCGGGTTTTTCAGGGTGGTCCACAAAGTGGCCAAAGCCTTGGGGGTGTTCAGGTCATCGCACAGGTCCGCCAGCAATTCATCCCTGAACGCGGAATTCGTGGGATCATTCAGGTTGTTCCCCGGCCAGGGGACCTCCCGCACCAAACGGCGCAACCCCATCAGGGCGGTTTCCGCCGCTTTCAGGCTATCCCAGGAAAAATGGAGAAACTTGCGGTAATGGCTGTTCAACACCAGATAACGATAGCTCAGGGGATCAAACCCCCGGTCAATCACCTCCTGTAACCGCAAAAAGTTCCCTTCTGATTTCCCCATGCGCTCCCCACCATCCCGGGTGGAATCCACCACCAGAAATTCCCCATGCAGCCAATACCGCACAAAGGGATGGCCGACGGCGGCTTCCGACTGGGCGATTTCGTTGGTGTGATGCACCGGAATGTGGTCCTTGCCCCCGGTATGGATATCAAAGAGGTCCCCCAGGTATTTCATGGCCATGGCCGAACATTCAATGTGCCAGCCCGGAAACCCCCTGCCCCAGGGGCTGTCCCATTCCATCTGGCGGCGCACGCCGGGGGGAGAAAACTTCCACAAGGCGAAATCGGTTTTGTTCATTTTTTCCCCCCTGGCCACCCGGCTTCCCTCCCGCAGCCCCTGGGTATCCAAACGGGCCAGCTTTCCATAATCCGGCAGCCGGGCCGTATCAAAATAAATCCCGTCCTGGGTGCGATACACAAAGTTTTTCTGTTCCAGGGTTTGAATCAGCGCAATCTGCTCCGGGATATGATCCGTTGCTTTGGGCATATTGTCCGGGGGGTCCACATGCAGCCGCCGGATGTCCTCCTTAAACCGTTCTGTGTACAAAGCGGCCAGTTCCCAGGCCGTGGCCCCTTTGTCCCTGGCAGCCCGCTCCATTTTATCCTCCCCCTCATCGGCATCCGATGCCAGATGGCCCACATCGGTGATGTTGATCACATGGTTCACCCGGTAACCCAGGCGGCGCAGGGTTTTTTTCAAAACATCCGGAAACACATAACTGCGCAGGTTTCCAATGTGGGCATCCGAATACACCGTGGGACCGCAGGTATAAATGGATACCTGACCGGGAACCAACGGCTGAAAAATCTCCTTGCTGCCGGAGAGAGTGTTGAAAAGCTTTAAATCCATGTGTACCGTAATAGGATAGAAAAAGAGGCAAAGAGAATTGGCGGCCCGCGGCCCCCAAGATAAGGCCGCGCAGGCCCGCCATCCTCTCAATTCCATCACCTGATGACAAGCGGCCATCCACCATCCAAGGCAGCCAAATCCGCCTCATCTCCTGAAGCCTTTCTCCTCTTGAATCCTATTTTCCTTGAATCCTTTCATTTGTCGGCACCCCCATGAAAAAACTGCCCTTGCACGCCTGGCACCAACTCCGCGGCGCGAAAGCCGGGGAATACGCCGGGTTTACCATGCCGCTGTATTATTCCCAACCCCTGGCCGAACACAAAGCGGTCCGGGACCGGGCCGGTGTGTTTGATATTTCCCACATGGGCCAGTTTGTCTGCACGGGCGAAAAAGCCACCGCCATGCTGCAATACGCCCTGGCCAACGACGTAAAATCCATCGGGGACGGCCAAGCCCTGTATTCTCCCCTGTGCAAGCAGGACGGGGGGGTGCTGGACGATTTGATCATTTACCGCTATTCGCCGGACCGGTACCGGATTATTGTCAACGCCGACACCCGCCAAAAGGATTTCAACTGGCTGACCGCCCTGGCGGGCATGTTTGGGGTGGAACTGTCCGACTTATCCGCCGGGCAGTGCCTGTTCGCCATCCAGGGGCCTCAAGCCATGGCTTTGCTGGCCCCCCATTGCGGGGCGGACCCGGCAAACCTGAAGTTTTTCGGATTCATGGAAACCACCCTGTTCGGAGCCAACGTGTTTATGGCCCGCACCGGCTACACCGGGGAACCGGGTGTGGAGGTATCCGTGGCCCTGGAGGACGGCCTTGGGGTGTGGGAAAGCATCACCGAAAAGCTGGCCATTCCCCCCATCGGGCTGGTTGCCCGGGACACCCTGCGGCTGGAGCCGGGGTATTCTCTGTACGGTCACGAACTGAAAGAGGAATGGTCCCCCCTGGAATCCGGCATCGGATGGGCGGTCCGGTTGGATGTGGACGACGATTTTATCGGCAAGGAGGCGTTGTTTTCTTTGACCGGCAGGGGAACCGATTATTTAAGGGCCGGGCTGGAACTGATTGAAAGGGGAATCCCCCGGGCGGATTATCCTGTGACCGATGGGCAACAGCAGGTGGGGATTGTCACCTCCGGAGCACTGTCTCCCACCACGGGCAAATCCATTGCCCTCATCCGGGTGCAAGCCCCCCTGGCCAAACCGGGAACCCGGCTGTTTGTGGATATCCGGGGCAAGCCGGTGGAGGCGGTGGTGGTAAAGCTTCCGTTTTATGTCAACCCGGCCCTGAGGAAATAACTCTTCACGCCCAGGAAAAAAAGGGGGAAAACAATCTCCCCCACATCCATCTTCAGGTGAACCATCCGGGTTGAATCGGTTGATTTTACAAGTAGATCAGCACATCCACCCCCACCTGGTTTTCTTCTTTGCCGGTCATCACCACCACCCGCTGACTGCCCGGTATTTTTTCAGACAACACCACCGCCGCCTTGAAATATCCGGGCCGGTAATGGATTTCGCTCATCCGGGGAGCAGGACCGGCCATCCGGGTTAAAAACGCCACCGCCACCGGCAGCCCCAACAGGGATTCCAGCCCGGGGGAGCCGGTTTGGGCCAGCATCATGGCAATCTGTTTGGCCTGGCCCTCTTTGCCGGGCCGGTACAACACCCCCACCCGGATTTCCTCAAAAGGTTCCACCCCCTGTACTCCCTCGCCGCCGTTGTAAGCGGGGGGTTCCCCTCCCCCGCCCGGCGGGACCGGCCCGGCCATGGGTGGCTCTCCCACCGGGATTTCCTCCATCGGTGCAGGCGAGGCCATGGCGGGAAATTCCTCCGATTGACGGGGCCATGGTGTTTTCTCGTTTCGGCCTGAGGCAACCACCTCACCAAAGGAGGGTTGGGCGGCACCCCAGGCGGGTTTTCCGCTTTGAGCGTCTGACAGCCCCGGGGCCAGCATCACGGCCCAGGTCAACCAGACCACCGCAAACGGCCAAAACCCCAGGCCCCGTTGCCGCTTATCGGCTTTCCGTTTCAATATCAACCCCTTCATGTTAGTTTGAATGTCCATGGCTTGCTTATATGCAATTCCGCCAAGGACCACAAGTCCCCCCGAACCATTTTACATTGCGTTACCATTGCGGAGAACCATTGGATGGAGACAGCGGACAACAAATTGAACCTGGGGGGGATCCCGGCAGAAACCCTGGCGGATGAATTCGGCACTCCGCTGTATGTGTATGAGGAAGCCGTCATCCGTGAACGGTGCCGGGAACTCCGCATGGCTTTTTCCGCCATCGGCCCTCAAATTCATTACGCCATCAAGGCCAACTTCAACCCGGCCATTCTGGCCGTTGTGCTGAACGAGGGGATGGGGGTGGACGCCGTCTCCCCCAATGAGGTGCGGCTGGCCTTGGAAGTGGGGTTTCTCCCTGATCAGATTCTGTTTACCGGAAACAACACCAGCGAAACCGAAATGCGGGAGGTGGTCCAACTGGGGGTGCCGGTCAATGTCGGTTCTTTGGGGGAGTTGGACCGGTTCGGCAGGTTGAATCCAGGCGGCAGGGTATCGGTCAGAATCAATCCGGATGTGGGGGATGGCCACCATC
>JAOUFO010000086.1 GCA_029858165.1 Deltaproteobacteria bacterium
TGGAAGAGGCGTTTTTGTTGACCGCAAAAAAGGACAACCGGGTATTCTTTTTGATTCCCTGGTACGGCCAGACCCTGGTGGGCACCACCGACACCGATTTTAACGGCCCGCCGGAAGAGGCCGTTCCCACCGAAGATGATATTGCCTATCTGCTGGGTGAGGCCAACCGGGTCCTGGACGGCATCCATTGGGAGGCAAAGGATGTGCGGGGGGCGTTTGCCGGGTTGCGCTCCCTACGCCATCAGCCGGGCCAGCCTTCTGCCGTCACCCGGGAATGGAGCCTGGAAGCACCGGAGCGGGGATTGCTGGTGCCGGTGGGAGGCAAACTGACCACCGCCCGGGTGGATGCGGCCAGGATTGTGGCCCGGGTCTGGCCTATGGCGGGAAAATCCACCCCCCTCCCCCCCTCTCCCACCCTGGCCAGGCCCCTGGTCTGGAACCCGGTGGAGGGGTCTTCCAGCCCCAGAGCCGATTTTGCGGCTTGGGCAGGCCGGACCGCCGGAGAGTTGGAACTGCTGGGGGTGGACCCTCAAACCGCCCTGTTTTGCACCACACGATACGGAGGTTCCATCGGCCCGTTGCGACAGGCGGTCTCCGCCCGGCCTGACTTGGCCCGGCGCATTCATCCCGACCTCCCTTTTTGCCGTGGGGAGATTCTCCACGGAGTGGAACAGGAGATGGCTTTCAGTCTGGAAGATGTGTTAAGAAGAAGAATTCCGCTGGCTATTTTAAGACCTATAGGGCATGAAATCCTTAAGGATGCCGCATCCCTGGTCGGAGGTGCCCTGAATTGGGACGAACAGAAAACAAACACTGAAATTCAGACCTTCACCCGCCAGAACCTCCAGCCGCAATGGTTAAACGGCTGAAACAGATCAGACAAGGGGAACCCACTCATGTTGCGCAAGCTGATACGACACATTCAAAACGAGGAATTCGTTTTTGTGCAAACCCACAATTTTCCGGACCATGACGCGGTGTGCAGTGCCTTCGGATTGCAGCACATTCTGGCGGAGCATGGAATCACCTCCCATATCATTTACGAGGGGGAAATTCAGCGGGATTCCCTGCACAAAACCATTCAGGAATTCCATATCAACATCCGGCCCGCAAAAGAATTTGAATTGAAGGATGAGTATAAAATCATCATTGTGGACGGTTGCAAGGGAAGCAAAAATGTCACCGACCTGGTGGGGGAGGAAATTGCAGTCATTGACCACCATGAAGTTCACAGCCCGGATGATGTAACCTATTCTGATATCCGCACAAATTACGGCTCCTGCTCCACCATCATCCAAAGCTACTACGAAACCCTGAACCTGGAGCCGACCCGGGATGTGGCCAGTGCGTTGTTGATCGGCCTCAACATGGATACCGCCCTGATGACCCGCGGGGTGGATGGGGCGGACCTGACCGCCTATCAGTATTTGTACGAGCGGGCCGATAACCATCTGGTTAACACCATCCTGCGCAACTTCATCCAAACCAAGGACCTGGCCTTTTTTAAGGTGGCCCTGGATAAGCTGGTGGTGGAAGGCCGGTTTGCTTTTTGTTATTTTGAGGAAGGATGCAACCAGAACCTGCTGGGCATTTTGGGGGATTTCTTTCTGGCCCTGGAAGAAGCCGATTTTGTGGCTTTGTGCGCCCACAACAATGGGGTGATCAACTTTTCCCTCCGAAGCGAGGTGCCTGAATGGAACTCCTCCACCATCATCCGGGAGGCCCTGGACGGGGTGGGGTTCGGGGGGGGGCACGCGGATATGGCGGGAGGGATTATCAAGGACGCATCCTTGTTTAACGAAAAACTGTACTTCAAAAAATTCACCGAATTGCTGGCCACCCACGAAAAGAAATACAAAGCAGTCAGTTGATCCGACTCGGTCTGGGGGTTTTTAAGGGAGCCATTGGCTTTTTTGACCGGCATGGGGCCGGGGCATTTCCGGCAGGTTACCCGGCAGAGGGGAAGGATCCGGCATTGTTCAACAGCACCTCCACAATGTCCTCCTGAGGGTGTTCAAAAGCCACTCCCACCCGGTACAGGGCTTCATCATGGGCCAAATGGGAGCAGATGGAGCCTTCCACCGAAATGGATTCTCCCAGAAGCATCACCTCCAGCTTATCCCCCGGATTCATGATGTCAGCGGTGATAAAAGAAATTCCGCCAAAGCTGATGTCCGCGGCGGTGGCATCGGCCCATTGTTCTGATTTCACATAAATGGGATGTCTGTATTCAATCCGTTGATACTTTCTGAAATCCTGTTCCGTGATGGCGGGTTTGTAATCGGGGTCCACCAACTCCATATAGGCCCCCAGGGGGGTTTGGAACTCCACCCCGACCCGGAATTCATCCCGCCCCAAGGGCACCACCACCCGCACCACCCCCTTGACAGAAACCCCTTTGCTCATCATCCACATTTCCAGGGACTGGCCCACCTCCATTTTTCGCTTGTACTGAAACGAAACCCCTTTTTGGCTGATGTCCTGGGTCATGGCGGAAGTCACCGAGGTCACCTTCACCTTCAAAGGATCGGCAAAGGTGTGGCGCGAATACCTGCGGGAGTTTCCGGGGAGGGTGTCTGATTCCATAGTCGGTTGAAATGGATTTGTGTTTCATACGGTACCGGAACCGTTGGGGAAGACCTCGGTTTCGCTGTTTTTCCCATCCCCAAGGGGGAAGGGAGGGGCCTTCAGGATTTCCGGTACGCAAAAAAACAACCAGCCTGATTGAATCCCCATGGAGGGGATATTGACAGGCGGGCCAAGGTGCTGTTCGCTGGCAAGAAGCCCCCGCTTTTCATGCCCAACCGGAATGCAATCCGCTTTATTTAAAATAAGATTTTAAAACAGTCTTTTCCAGATAGGAAGCCGGGTGTTTTTTGGGGGCGTAAAAAACTATACAATAGATTCGCAGAAAAGTAAACAGATCAGTTCACCTAAAAATACCTTTTTCTGATTGTTTATGTTTTCTTTTCACGATGGTTGCTTTATCCGGGGTGAAACAGGACCGATCCGGTTCACCATCGCTTTTATTTCAGCGGTTTCATCCGGATGGGAATGCTGCCAGCGGATCAAGGCTTTTCGTTCCTGCGCCAATCGGCCTTCCAGATTTTCCGGCGTTAGAATGACACCGAAATCAGAAGGAGATTTGCGGGAAGGAGATACCAAACCAAACACCCTGTCCAGCAGAATATCTCCCAATTCTTTTTTAATATGTGAGGACTCCCAGAACCACCTCATTCGGTTTTCAGAATCACCAGCCCGGGGCACCTGTTCTACAGTATAGGCATTGATGTTGCTGAAATCCCATAGCACCACAGGATGAGTATTGGGAAATCGCCGGTTGGTTTGAGCCGCTGTCAGAGTCAACTCTCGCTTCCAGAACTCATACACCGGCCTCAGCCCGGCCACATCCATGGCGGTTAGCATCCGGGCATGAAGCGGGGGAATCACCACGATGATTTCAATACCCTCCGTATGGCAAAAAGCCAGCATCCGGCCAAAAAGGTCAAACGCCGATTGCCCTTTTGCGTTATCCACAAAAGGAGATGGTTTGTAAAACGGGGTCCACCAGCCTTTTACATACGCCTCCTCTGTTTCCAAAAAGGCCCTGTGATGCCCCCCCTGTATCCGCATTTTTTCTGTTCGCATCCAGCCGCTGTCACGTTGACCATTCGGTAAGAACACCAGACTGGGTTCTGTTTGGCTTCTAATGGTCCGTGCTGAAGCAAACAACGTATCCAGGGAAACCAATGCCGAAGCCATATCCTTCCATGGATAACCTTGCGTTGCTCCATCTTCGCTGACTGCCATATCCCCATCGTCCAGTCGGGGTCCGAAATTGCCCGCAGCGCTGAATACGAACATATCTGCGCCAAACACCACTTGTTTGATCGGACGGATGGCATGGGCATGACGCAAATATAAAAACGATTCTCTGAGGGAGGCGGCTGAAAGGCCCAGATTGAACACCGGTTGGGCCTTCCACCCCGGATGGGCAGGGTCCAGCGCATATTCTATCCGGCTGGTTCCCAACGCCAATGCCTGGGGCCGCAACCGTCTCACAGCCATGGCCTTCCACATGCGGCTGTGGCTGTCCTGTTCTGGTTTGACAGCGGTCCATCCTCGGATGACTGGTGCCTCAAAAAAACCATAAGGGTCCACCACATAATCAAACCCGGCGGCCAATCCGAGAAAGACCAGTAAAAATCCTGCAAACAAGCTTATATACCAACGAAAAACAATCATGTTTGATAGGTAAAGAATGAACGTTAAAACTGAAAATAGATGAACTCACTGACCCGGCTAAGTCCCAAAATCCCCATGCCAGCCAGTATGGCCACCCCCAGTGCCCATAAAGGGGATGGCCGCCACAACAATTTTGTTGGGGGGGATTCCTTTGTCAGGGGGACATCCACCGGCAGGGGATGAAAATAACGGCCCATTATCTGTTGGGTGTTGGGCAACAGCCACACCACTGCCAGCAGGGCCGCAACAAAATTGTACCCTGTGTTCAAACTGATCACTCCGTGATGGTGGGCCAAATGCGTCTGGTCCACCATCCCCATGGAACCCACAATGGAAAACGCTGTTGGCAGATTGGGTGCCCGGAAAAACACCCATCCCACCACCACCAGCCCGAACGTCAATCCCACTCCAAGGGCTGACCCCATCCGGGCAACAGGCAAGGGACTCAAAACACCCGATGATGGTTGGGAAACCGTTTTATCCTGGACAATATCCAACCGGGTTTTCATATAACGCCATCCATGGTTTAGGGCCAGCATAAACCCATGCAACCCGCCCCACACCACATACGTCCATCCCGCCCCATGCCACAACCCCCCCAACAGCATGGTGGCCACCAGATTCAGATATCGGCGGGCGCTCCCTTTGCGGTTGCCTCCCAAAGCGAAATACAAATAATCCCGTAAAAACCGGGAAAGGGTGATGTGCCACCTGCGCCAAAACTCTATGATGCTGCCCGCCTTGTAGGGAGAATGAAAATTCAGCGGAAGACGGATTCCGAACAGCATCCCCAATCCCACCGCCATATCGGAATATCCGGAAAAATCAAAGTAAAGTTGAAATGTGTAGGACAACCCCGCCAACCACGCTTCAGCCAGAGTAAGGTCCATGCCTCCGGCAGCCGCAGAAAACAAAGGGGATGCATACAGAGCGGCCTCATCGGCAATCACCACTTTTTTGAACAGACCGACAAAGAAAAAGGCCGTTCCCATGGATATCATTCTGGGTTGAATCCGGTAAATTTCAGGGCGGGAAAACTGCGGGAGAATTTCCTTGTGGTGAACAATGGGGCCAGCCACAAACTGGGGAAAAAAGGTAACAAACAAACAATACTGGAGAAATTTGTATTGATGGGTCACCCCCCGGTGGGTATCCACCAGATAGGCAATTTGCTGAAAAGTGAAAAACGATATGGCCAGAGGAAGGAGAATTTCAGGGCGGGGCCATTGCGTGCCCAAAACGGTGTTGAGATTTTCAGTGAGAAATCCGGCATATTTGTAATATCCCAACAAAACCAAGTTGACGGCCACCCCCAGAGCCAAAATCCGGTTTCCGGGTTTTCGCTGACGCCGTTGGCTGTCCAACTGAATCCCAATGGCATAATTGAACAGAAGGGAAAAAAAGATTATCACCAGATAGGCAGGGTTCCACCACCCGTAAAACACCAGGGACATCCACACCAGCCAAGTCAAGGCCACCGGATGGGTGAACCGGCGGCCCAACCAAAAAAAACCGATGAAGGCCACCGGCAGAAAGACTAAAATAAACCCGTAGGAATTGAATAACATGAAAGGCCTGAGGCAGGCGGCGGAGGCCGAAATAGGCGGTACAGGGATTGAACCTGTGACATCTACCGTGTAAAGGTAGCGCTCTCCCAGCTGAGCTAACCGCCCGGAAACATTTAGACTACCCATCCTGTGGATGATTGGCAACCCGGATGGAAAAATCAATCGGCGGACCCCCATGGCCCCATTGAATCAAATCGGTTGAATACAATTGGTGGGCTTGGAAAGGAAATTCGTGGGCCACACCTCCAGCGAAACCGCCAGTTTGTCAACAATCAGGATGCAATTCAGGAGAAGCCCTTGGAAACTTTGATGGCGGGGGATATTGGCGGAACCAACAGCCGACTGGCCCTGTTTGATTCGGAAAATCTGAGTCAACCGGTGTTTACCCGGATATACCCTTCCGGGGAGTATGAATCCCTGGGGGTGATTCTGGACCGGTTTTTGGATGAGGTCCGGCGGGATTTTGGGGCCGGGCTGCCCCGGCGGGCCGGGCTGGGAATAGCCGGTCCGGTGGAGGGAAGTCATGCGGTGGTGACCAACCTGCCCTGGCGGGTGGACGCGGACCAACTGGTGGCCCGGCTGGGAATGGAAAAAGTGGTGTTGCTGAATGATTTTGCCGCAGTGGCCCATGCTGTGCCCGCCCTGGGGCCGGGGGACCTTCATCAGCTGGGGGGAGGTCCCCCTCAACCCGGCCACCCCATGGTGGTGCTGGGGGCGGGAACCGGGCTGGGCCAGGGTTTTTTGATTCCCATGGAAAATGGATTCCGGGTGGTATCCTCCGAGGGGGGGCATTCCGATTACCCCCCCCGCACCCCCCAGGAAATCCGCCTGCTGGCCTACCTTTCCGGCAAGTTCGGGCGGGTATCCTGCGAGCGGGTGGTCAGCGGCCCCGGTCTGGTAAACATTTACGGATTTTTAAAAGAAGAGGAAGGGATGGAGGAATCCCCGGATTTGGCCCGGGAAATCTCTTTGGGGGACCCGGCCGCGGTGATCTCCCGCCGGGGGCTGGAGGGGGTTGACCCCATCTGTGACCGGGCACTGGACCTTTTCTGCTCGGGGTACGGCTCACTGGCGGGCAATCTGGCGTTGACCGTCCTGGCCAAGGGGGGGGTGTATCTGGCGGGGGGCATCGCCGCCAAAATCCTGCCCCGGTTGGAATCGGGGGGGTTCCGCCACAGTTTTGAAAACAAAGGTCGGTTTGGCGGCTTTTTGCAAACCGTTCCGGTTTTTTTAATCACCCAGCCCCAACCCGGACTGATGGGGGCGGCACTGGCCGCCAGCCGGGATGAACCCCCGCCCGGAACCCATGCGTTTTAAAACCCTCACTCCCCGGCAATGGCAATCCGCGGATGGCGCGGGGCTGTTTTGCAAAGCGGATGAAACTGCCGATCCAAATAAACCGCAGCCGTGGCACCTGCCGAAACACTGGGTTGCGGATGACTGGCTGCCGGTATCCCGCCAGGACCAGGAAACCGTATATCTGCCCCTGGCCTGGCGGCTGGCCTCCCGGATCCTCCGCCATCAGCAAACCGGCGGAGGCCCCCCGTTTTTGGTGGGGCTAAGCGGTCCGG
>JAOUFO010000087.1 GCA_029858165.1 Deltaproteobacteria bacterium
GGGGCCATGGTGGAGGAATACTGCCGCGAGGGAAAATCCGGCCTGCTGGATGAGGCCGAAGCCCACTTTCAGCGGCCTCTCATCCGCCAGGTGCTGATGAAAACCGGCTGGAATCAGTTGAAGGCGGCGGAAATCCTTGGCATCAACCGCAACACCCTGCGCACCAGAATAGAAACCCTTGCCATTCACAAACCCGCCGATGAAGGCTGAAGAAACCCTTCCGGCAGGTCCCACCCGGATTTTCCCCAATTTTTTTTGGCCCCCAGGGGCCTGCCAGTGTAAAATAAACCAGGATGTAGAAAGAGCATAACCTTTCCATGGCCCATTCTATAGACCCTTCCATGGACAAAACAACAGACCAACCCATGAAACATTCCTCCACCAAGCCGGGTAAAAAAATCCTGGAAGTCCCTTGTCCCATTTGCCGCACCCCCACCCCCTGGGAAGGCAACCCGCTCCGCCCGTTTTGCTCTGAACGGTGCAAAAACAAGGATCTGGCCGCCTGGGCCGACGGCGGATACGCCATTCCCACCGAGGATTCCCCCAGCAGCGAAGGCGGGGATTCTTAACGCTACGGCAAAGCCGACAGGGAAAAAAGCGGGGTCTGTTTTCAGGGGTTTTCCCCCCACCCCCATCCGGGCAGGGTTGATCTGGTTTTGGAAGGAAGATGGGGTTGCCCCATTTCCCTGAAACAATGCCTCCTTGACCCTGCACAGGAACCCCCATCAGCCAAAAAAGAGGCCGGGGGGGGTGATCCCCCTTGGTTTTTTTAGCCGTCCAGCCAATCCAAACCCAATCCTTCCCCGTTTCATTTGTGTCAACCGCTGGAAATCGGGATACAATCAACAAGGGGATAAAATGGAAGCAACCCACAAACAGGATGGTCTGGAATGAACGTTTATCCGATTCCGGGTTTCAGTGACCCGGCAAGCTCCTTAACCCACCTGGGGGGCGGGGGGGTGTTTTTGGTGCTGGGGGTGATGCTGGTGCGAAAGGGTGCCCGCCTGGCCGATAGCAGCCGGATGTGGCGGGTGGCGGCCCTGGGGTTGTTTGCTTTTGCCGCCGTGGCTCAACTGGGAATCAGCGGGGCGTACCATCTTCTTTCCCATGAAGGGCTGGCCCGCCTGGTGATGCAGCGGATTGACCACGCCGCCATCTTCTTTTTGATCATGGCCTCTTTTTTCCCGTTGCATGCCATCCTGTTCACCGGGTGGCGCCGCTGGTTGATCCTGCTGCTTCTGGCGGCCATGGCGGCCACGGGAATCACCCTGAAAACCATTTATTTCACCTCCCTGCCCGATTGGGCCGGACTGGTGCTGTATGTGGCCATGGGCTGGGTGGGGGGGTATTCCGGATGGATGCTGTACCGGCGGATTGGATGGCCGTTTATCAGCCCCCTGGTGTGGGGCGGGGTGGCCTACACCCTGGGGGGGATTGTGGAGGTTTTGGGCTGGCCGGTGGTGATCCAGGGGGTGCTTGGCCCCCATGAGTTGTTCCATGTGGCGGTGCTGGCCGGGCTGGGATTCCACTTCAAATTCACCTTCTCCTTCGCGGACCCAACCGAAACCCCAAAAGGAAAGGCGGCATAAGCCCGGCCAAATGGGCCGAAAGGCCCGTGCCGGTGCTGAAGCCGCTGGACAGGAACCCAAAAGGAAAGGCGGCATAAGCCCGGCCAAATGGGCCGAAAGGCCCGTGCCGGTGCTGAAGCCGCTGGACAGGAACCCAAAAGGAAAGGCGGTAAACCCCGCCGAAAAAGCCAGCGGGGGAGCGTGCCCCCCGCGCCCCCCATTTACAGATTTTGAAGAAGGCGTATACAGGGTCAAGGGAACCCAAAAAGAAAGGCGGTGAACCCCGCCGAAAAAGCCAGCGGGGGAGCGTGCCCCCCCGCGCCCCCCATTTACGATTTTGGGGCCAGCAGATTGCGCCACGCCAGCCCGCCGATGACGGTCCAACTGACCGCCCGAAACCCCAGGGAGAGGATGATAATGATGGAAGGGGCGCCCCCGGTGGCCAGAAACAACCCGTAGGCCCCCCCCACCACCAGGGATGCCAGGGCGATGACCAGAGAGCCCCAGGCCGCCCACCGTTTCAGATTGTACAGCCCCACTCCCGCCACAATGTAAGCCGCCCCCATGGCCAAATGAAAATACACCAAAAAAGGCAGCGCATAGCCCAATGCCCTGGCCCCGGATGACCCGGACAAGGCAGCCCATTCGTTTTTGATGGAAACCGCCCCCAGCATCACCGCAAACAGGCCGCTGGCCCAGGCCCAGTTGGGGCGGGGAATGGGCTTGAGAAAAAAACCGGACATGGAAACACTCCCTGGATGGATTGGGGCGGGCCGGATTGTCGGCACGGATGATTGGAGGCCTGCGGCCCCCAAACCCCCGCTTTTTTATCAAAACAGGAGATTATCGGTAGTTATGCAGAGGTCTCAGAATACAATCCTACTGACCGCCAGGGGGGGCTGACAAGGCAAAAAAAATCCCCGCCGGCTGTGGCCCCGGCGGGGGTGAACAAATCAAGTTGTACTGCTTGGTGAAACGTCTGCTTTTCCCCCAGGGTTTCAACAGGGGGCGGGCCGGTTACATGGCCGCGGCAAAGGAGCCTTCATCCAACAAACCAATGGCCCAGTCCGTCAGCAGGTCTATTCCGATGGAATGATGGGGGTAATCCCGGCGGACTGCCCTGATGCCCCCGGCGGCCAAAGCCATAAACTCCGACATCAGCAACCCGCCCTGTTCTTCGTTAAGGAATCCCAGGTCAATTTCATTCCGGTCAAACTTGTGCTGGAGAAATCGGATCAGGTCCCCCTTTTCTATGTGGGACACCACATCCTCCACCGTGAAATCACGGTACAACCCGGTTTGACGGGCAACGGCCAGCATATGCAGAAAATAAGAAACAGTGGTTTTGTTTAATTGGACCATGGAACCCTTTATGAAAATGAAGTGAATGTGGTTTTTTCCCAAATTGGTAGGGAACTCCCCCTTTAAGCTGTAAGAAAAGCATAAACCGGGCCACCTGACAGATTTCGGGTCTACAGGCAAAAAAAATAAATTTTGATTTTAAAAAAAGGGAAAACAGAGGGGATAAGAGGGACGTTTGTGGGAAAAATTCGGAGGGTCCGGCGGGCTAACTGCCTTTCTTTGGGGGGTCCTGTCCAGCAGTTAGCACCGCCATGGGCCATCCGGCCCCTTGGGGCGGGCTAACTGCCTTTCTTTGGGGGGTCCTGTCCAGCAGTTAGCACCGCCATGGGCCATCCGGCCCCTTGGGGCGGGCTAACTGCCTTTCTTTGGGGGTTCCCCCCCACGCAGTTGAAGCCCCATTTCATAGTATTTTTTGGCTCCATCGGTATCCCCCAGTTTAAACAGGCGGGCGCCCAGTTGGTCTATCAAATCCAACTGGCCTTTGACATCCCCCATGGCCCGGCGGATTTCCAGGTGATTTTTAAAAAATTGGACCAGTTTGCCTTCATCCCCGGCCTCCTCCTGGATGGACTCAATCCGGGTGTACAGGCGGTCCATGGCGGGCCGGTCCCCATCCTGGCGAAAGACCGCCAACGCTTTTTGCAGCAGGGCCACCCGGACAGCGGCACCGGCCGCCCCTTTTTTTTCAGGCTGAATCTCATCCAACAGTTTGGGCAGACCGGCTTCGGTCAAAACCTCTCCGGTGGCGGCAATTTTTTCAAGCAACGCCCCAAAGGCCTGGGCAGCCCCCGCGGGATTCCCGGCGATGGCCTCCACCCGGGCATTCATCAGCCAAGCCTCCCGGGGGATGGTTTCCGGCTGGGATTGGCGGCCGTCCAGGTAGGATTTCAGGTGATTTTTGGCCTTGACCAGATTGCCCTTGGCTTCGGCATCCCTGGCTTGGAGCAGGTTCAAATCGGCATCATCGTTTTCACCGGACAGGCCGGGTTCCCCGGCCAGGGCTTGGATCACTTCATCCCCCACATCCGGGGGGGTGGATTTGGATAAGGGCTTGGACAAAGGCGATGGTTTTCCGCCCCCCGCGTCAGCGGATCCGGCTCTCTTTCCGGGTTCGGGTTTGGCTGGTTTGGTGAGAGGGCCGGTCGGGGGAATCACATCTCCGGCGGCCTCGTAATCCGGCCGCAAATCCGCAAACAGATCACCCTCATCCGGGGGGGTGTCTTTGCCGGGGAGGGGTGTTTTGGATAATGGGCTACCTTTGGGGGGTTTCCCCCCGGCCTGGGGGCCGCCTGCCTGACGGTAAGCGGCCATTCCGGTGGAATCGGCCAGTTTGCGCCCTTTGGCCGAAAGGCTCAGTTTGATTTCCCCGTCATCGGTTTCATCCAACCCCTCAGAGGTGGGCGGGACCGTTCCGGGGGCGGGCTTTTCCGCCCCCTGGATTTTCTGAGCCGGAGCGTCAGGGGATGTTTCCAGCTTTTCCAGGTGGCTTCTGAATTTGCTGAACACTCCGGGTTCCAGCCGGGGAACAGCCTCTTCAATAGCTGCTCTCCCCTCCACCGGGGAGGGCGCCCGGCTCCTCCGGGATGGAGCAGGGGCCTCCCACCGCCCCCCAAAAACCCCCACCGGGGGTCCTTTTCGGATGTGGCGCCGATAAAGCACCCCCTGGGCGGTAATCAGCAACAGCAGCAAAAAGGAAACCCCCACCACCTCAGGGGAAAATCCCAACAGCAGCAACCCCCCGAAAAACAGGGAGACCGGTATCAAAAAGCGCAACAGGAATTTCAAATTCTTGGTCCGGAAAAAAGGGATGGGCCCGGCGGCCATTGCAATGGCCCCAGTTTCCATTACCATTTTTCCGGCGGAGGGTCAAAACATGCGGGGGGGAAAAAGAACACATGGGAGAAATTTTGGACTTCCGACACCCAGATGGTGGGCCATAAAACCCCCACACCCGCCCGGAACCCGGACCAAAAACGGACGGCGGCGGGGACGGCCCGGAATCAAAAACAACCGGTGGAATGGTCCGGAAGGGGGTGGCTGCGTTTGGCGGCAATATCCGCAATTTCAAACAAATACTGACAGCCGCGGCGGCGGCGTTTATCCACAATATAAAAATCGGGATAGCCATACCCCATGTGAAGCTGGATTTCATAATAGGCCGCCACCGCCTGGGCCATGTGTTTCTGGGAAAGCTCCAGATAGGTGGCGTTGCGGTCCCGCAGCCAGCTCTGGTAATAAATCAGCCCCCAATCCATGGCACGGTCCGGCCCTTTTATCTGCTCCCGAATGGGGATTTTTTCCGCGGCCGATTGGGATGAACACCCCGGCATCCCCAACCCGGTCAGCCCGGCCAGCAACAGCAGGGCAGGCATCAGCAAAGTCGGCCTCAGCCCTCGGTTGATCCGTTTCATCAACTGTTTTCCGTTAAAAAGTTTCAGATGAAGGCGGCCCATCCCTCCCAAAGGACAACCTGTCTACCTGGTGTTATCGGCAGAAATTAGACGAAATCAAGGCCGGTTTAAAAAAAGTTGACAAGTTAGCACCATGTGCAGTAGAGTGCTAACAGAGAGGGAAGGAACAATCCCCGGCTGATTCTGTTTTTCAACCCGGCAAGGGGTTAAAATGAATCAGAGACAAAAAAACAACCGAAACCAACGGAGGTATAGCCATGAATCTTGTGAAATACGAACCTTCCAGCCTGTTTAAAGTGTTGGACCGGCTGACAGAGGATTTCATCAGCCCCGCGGAGGGGCCTTTTGGGGGCCACAGTTTTGTCCCCCGGGTGGATATCATGGACAGTGAAAAAGAACTGGTGATTCAGGTGGAAGTCCCCGGAGTGGACAAAACCGCCCTGAACGTGGAAACCCACAACGGGGTGCTGACCATCAGCGGGGAAAAACACCAGACCCACGAGGAAAAAGGCAAGGGCACCTACCGCTCCGAGCGGATTTACGGCTCTTTCAAACGCAGCTTCACCCTGCCGGATGATGTAGACCCCTCCAAGGTGACCGCCACCCAGGAAAACGGGGTGCTGACCATTTCGCTGCCCAAACGGCCCGAAGTGGCTCCCAAAAAAATCACCATCGCGTAACCCGCCCCCTCCAGGGTTTCCTGTGGGGCTAAAAACAAAACCCCCGCACCGGAAGGCTCCGGCGGCGGGGGTTTTTGTTTTGGAAACAGGGATGCAGATCACAGGAGAAATCAGGCCCCGAAATTGGCGCTGACGAAATCCCAATTGACGATATTCCAGAAAGATTCCACATATTTCGGGCGGGCGTTGCGGTAATCCACATAATAAGCGTGTTCCCACACATCGCAGGTAAGCAAAGGGGTTTTGCCTTCCGTCAGGGGGGTGGCCGCATTGGAGGTGGATACCAATTCCAATTTGCCCCCGGCCCCTTTGACCAGCCAGGCCCAGCCGGATCCAAAAGTGGTGACGGCGGTTTTGCTGAATTGTTCCTTGAAGGAATCCATGGAGCCGAAAGCGGCGTTGATGGCGGCGGCCAGCCCGGCGGAAGGGGCCGTTTTATTGGGGGTCAGGCAGTTCCAGTAAAACGTGTGATTCATCACCTGGGCCGCGTTGTTGAAAATGGCTCCGCTGGATTTGCGGACCACCGATTCCAGGTCCAAAGCCTCAAACTCGGTGCCCTTGATCAGGTTGTTCAGGTTGGTCACATAGGCCGCATGATGCTTGCCGTGGTGGAATTCCAGGGTTTCGGCGGAAATGGTGGGTTCCAAAGCGTTTTTGGCATACGGTAAAGGGGGAAGTGTATGTTCCATGGTTGGCTTTTCCTTAAAAGTTCAGGGTTTTTTAGAAACGAAATGATTCCTAAAAGAGAATTTAAGCCTATTTTACCAGTTAATCCATTTCTGTCCAGCAGTTAGCACCGGCACCGCAACAACAGGCCTCACCCCCGCCCTTCGGGCACCCCCTCTCCTGATGGCGAGGGGGAAAGTGTTGCTAGCTTAAAATGGGCAATAGCAATCTGCCTTGCAGGGTTTTCGCGGCCTTTCTGTCTGCTTATGTTATTGTAATGTTGTGGCATATCACCCTATCTCCCCCAGGAGAGGGGGCCGGGGGGTGAGGCCCAAAGGCTTGCGCCGCCTTTCTTTTGGGTTCTGTCCAGCGGTTCACCACCGGCACCGCAACAACAGGCCTCACCCCCGCCCTTCGGGCACCCCCTCTCCTGATGGCGAGGGGGAAAGTGTTGCTAGCTTAAAATGGGCAATAGCAATCTGCCTTGCAGGGTTTTCGCGGCCTTTCTGTCTGCTTATGTTATTGTAATGTTGTGGCATATCACCCCATCTCCCCCAGGAGAGGGGGCCGGGGGGTGAGGCCCAAAGGCTTGCGCCGCCTTTCTTTTGGGTTCTGTCCAGCGGTTCACCACCGGCACCGCAACAACAGGCCTCACCCCCGCCCTTCGGGCACCC
>JAOUFO010000088.1 GCA_029858165.1 Deltaproteobacteria bacterium
CCCCCGGAGGATCTGCCCGTGGCAATGCTGGCGGTGGGGATCCCCGGACCACAGGATGTGCTAACGGACGGGGTGGCCATGAGAAACCAGGCTCCCCGGATGCGCAAACCCCTGGAGGCGTTTGTGTTTGGCGCCCCGTGGGGCACACCTGCCCCACTGCTAACAAAATAGGGCACACCTGCCCCACTGCTAACAAAATAGGGCACACCTGCCCCTCCCTGGATGGGGGCAAAAGGCCCTACATTTAAAATTGAATAGCTCATCAACCGCAAGCCGGATTGCCTCCATCCTACCAAACCAGTACATCCCGCCCCTCCCTGGATGGGGAGGGGAAGGTCGCGATAAGCGACCGGGGAGAGGGAGGTCCTGTCCAGCGGTTCACCACCTTTCTTTTTGGGGACGCTGTCCAGAACCGGCACCGCAACAACAGGCCTCACCCCCGCCCTTCAGGCACCCCCTCTCCTGATGGCGAGGGGGGAAGTGTTGCTTGCTGAAAATGGGCAATAGGAATCTGCCTTGCGGGGTTTTCGGGGCCTTTCAGTCTGCTTATGTTATTGAAATGTTGTGGCATATCACCCCATCTCCCCCAGGAGAGGGGGCCGGGGGGTGAGGCCCAAAGGCGGCTGGTCGCACTTCTTTTTTGGGTTACCGGACTTTGAAGTAAATGACCAGGGTCAACACCAACAGCCAGATGGACAGCATGTGCAAACGCCAGATCACCCGATGGTCGGCATCCTCCCGGCGGATCAGCTGGTCGTGATAAGAGGGGGGTTTGATGCCGATTTTCTTTTGGATTTCCACCCAAACGGATGTGATGGGGTTTCCCCCTTCCTTAAAGGTCCACAGGGCCTGCAAATGGTGGTGATAGGGCGCCCGGTAGAAAAACCGCACTTTTTCGGCCACCTCCCGCCCTTTCCATTTCAACATCCCTTTAAAAAACAGCCGCTGGATGATAGTGGACAACGTGGTCAGGACAAACACCCCCCCCACCAGAGGCAGGAACAATTCCACCTTCATAAAAATAAACATGGCGGATATGGTGCTGCCCAAAGCCAGTGCCCCCAGGTCCCCCATGATGATCATGGCCGGGGGGGAGTTGAACCGCAAAAAAGCCAGCCCGGCGGCCAGGATGGCGGCGGCAAAGGGCACCATTTCCTTTAAGGCCGGGGGCAAAACCGGCAGCCGCAACCGGGCGGCGAATTCCGGCTCCCCCCCCACATACGCCACCGCCGCCACAAACAGGGTGGTGGTCAAAATGGGCACCGTGGCCAGGGAATCCATGCCGTCGGTCAGATTTACCGCATTGGCTCCCGCCACGATGATCAGCACCATAAACGGCACAAACAGCAGTTTGGGCAGGTAGGGATACCACCACCCGGTGGGGGTGAACGGCACCACCATGTGGCCGTCAATATCCACCAGCCGGTACAGCCCCATCACCACCACCAGGGCCACCAGAATTTCCATCAGCAGCCGGGTGGTGCCGGATATGCCGTCCGCTTTATCGGTGTAAGATTTTTTTTCGGCCAGCCCTTTTTCCACCTGGCGGCGGTTTTTGATTTTCACCACATCATCCCAGGCGCCAATGGCCCCAAAGGAAATCATGATGATCAACAGGGCCAGCACAAACTGATTGACCTGCACCCAGAACAGGGTGGATGCGGTGATGGCAAAAAGCAGCAAAATCCCCCCCATGATGGGCTTGGCCCCGGTATAGGGCCTTGCCTCCTGGGGGGCCGGCATAAAATCGGCGGTGATCCCTTTGCGGCGAAACCGGTAAATCATGGAAGGCATCAACGCCACGATGATCCAATAGGTGGTGAGAAACGCCATACCGCCGCGAAAAAGAACCGACTTGAACATCTGGTAGGGCCAAATGTCGTACAGCAGGTCAGAGACCATAGGGGGGATGCAGGGTGGAGGTGTGGGTTTTTGCCGATTGGGACAGATTCAACCCCTTACAATTTAGCGAAAGGTTAAACCGTCATCAGTTCTTTTTCTTTGGCCTGGACCATCTGGTCTATGGTTTTCACATGGTGGTCGGTTAATTCCTGGATTTTTTCCTGGGCGTCCCGCTCCTGGTCCTGGGTGATCTGCTTGTCTTTTTCCAGTTTTTTCAGTTTTTCGTTGCCATCCCGCCGGATGTTGCGGATTACGATTTTGCAGTCCTCCCCCGCTTTTTTGACGTGTTTCACCAGGTCTTTGCGCCGTTCCTGGGTCAGCACCGGCACCGGCACCCGGATCACCGATCCATCAGCGGAAGGGTTCAGTCCCAGGTCGGATTCCCGGATGGATTTTTCTATCTCCTTCAGGGAGGCTTTGTCAAAAGGGGTGACGGTCAACGTCTGGGGGTCCGGAACATGAACCTGGGCAATGTTGGATAAGGGGGTGGGGGTACCGTAATAGTTGACCGAAACCTGGGCCAGCAATCCCACATGGGCTCTGCCGGTGCGCACCGAGGCCAGTTCGGTTTTAAACATCTCAATGGAGTGGTCCATCTTTTTTTTGGTATCAGAATGGATTTGGTTATCCATGGGCACCTTTACGTGTAATAGGCCTGTGACACTGGGTTTCCCACCGCCCTAAAGGCATTGGGGTAGGCGGTTGATTTACATCCCAAGGGGTGGCAGATGGGTCAGGTCACCAAAGTGCCCACCCTGGCTCCGGTCACCGCCTGATATAAGGAATCCTGCCTGCCGATGTTCACCACCATGATGGGCAGGTTGTTGTCCTTGCAAAAGGCCACGGCGGTGGCGTCCATCACCTTCAGGTCCTTTTGCAACACTTCGTTGTACGAAAGGGTTTCAAACAGTTTGGCATCCGGGTGCAGGGCCGGGTCCTTATCGTAGACCCCATCCACCTTGGTCCCTTTGATCAGCACTTCGGCGGCCATTTCTGAAGCCCGAAGAGAGGCTGCGGTATCTGTGGTGAAAAACGGGTTGCCGGTGCCCCCGGCAAAAATCACCACCCGGTTGTTTTTCAGATGATGGTCCACTCTGCGTTTGATATAGGGTTCGCACAGGGCATGCATTTCTATGGAGGAAAGCACCCTGGTTTCCATGTTGTTGCGTTCCAGGGCATCCTGTAAAAAAATTGAATTGATGACCGTGGCCAACATGCCCATGTGGTCCGCCGCCACCCGGTCCATCCCTTTGGGAGCGGAACGGGCGCCCCTGAAAATGTTGCCCCCCCCCACCACCAATCCCACTTTCACCCCTTCATCAGTCACCTGTTTCACCTGAAGGGCCAGCCCGTTGATCACCTCATGATCAAAACCGAAACCGTTTTTGCCGCCGAACACCTCGCCGCTCAGTTTGATCAACACCCGTTTGAATCTAAGAGCCACTGGGAATCCTTTGGTTGGGCCATCCGGTTGAAAAATGAGGGGTGGATGTGCCGCGGTTAAAAATGCAGCTTTACAAACCGGCTGACCGAAACCTTGACCCCCTTGGATTTGCCGAAATCCTCCAACACCTGGGCGATGGTTTTATCCGGGTTTTTCACAAAAGGCTGATGCAGCAGGGTGACTTCCTTGAAGAACTTGTTCATCCGTCCTTCCACCATTTTTTCCACCACGTTATCCGGCTTGCCGGATTCTTTGGCCTGGGCGGTCACTATCTCCCGCTCCTTGTCCACCATGGCTTTATCCAGTTCTTCCGCGTCAATGGAAAACACCTGAGAGGCGGCAATATGCATGGCCAGGTCCCGGCTGAGTTCCTCCAAAGAGCCATCGCAGGGTTTGTCGCTGGATACAGCCACCAGCACCCCGATCCGGCCATTGGAATGGACATACCCGCCGATGGTTCCCTCGCCGGAAAGGTTTACCCTTTGGCAGCCGATCAGCCGCAGGTTTTCCCCCATGGTGCTGATGGATTGGGTCAGCAAATCGCTTACCTTTCCACCTCCACCGGCCAGGGTCTGGTTTTCCAGGTCGGTTTCTCCCTGGGCCAGTGCCTGGTTGGCCAGCTTGCCCAGCAGTTCCTGAAACTGATCGTTGCGGGAGACAAAATCGGTTTCGCAGGCCAGATGCACAATGGCCCCGGTTTTTTTGTCCGGGCTGACGGCTATCCGCACACCGCCTTCGTTGGTTTCCCTGTCCGCTTTTTTGGCCGCCACGGCCATCCCTTTTTTGCGCAGGTATTCCGAGGCGGATTCCAGGTCCCCGCCGGTTTCGTTCAGGGCTTTTTTGCATTCCATCATGCCCACCCCGGTGATGTTTCTCAGCTCCATCACTTTCGCAGCTGTAATTTCCATTCCAATCTCCGATTTGTAAGGTTCTGGTGTTATTCTGCTTTGGGTTCTTCGGAGGCGGCAGCTTTGGGCGGCTCAGCCACAACCTTGGGCTCTTCAGCCGCGGCCTGGGGTTTGGCCTCAACGGCTTTGACTGGTTCAGAACCGGCTTTGGCTTTTGCCGCAGGTTTGTCTGCGGCAGCCTTGGGCTTGTCCTCCCTGGGCCGGTCGCTTTTGGGTTTATCGTCTTTGGTCTTGGGGGGCCGCCGGGCCTGACCTTCCTCCGGGGCGGGGGCAGAGCGGACTTTTTCTTCAAAAGCGGCCCGACCCTCCAAGGCTCCGTTGGCGATGGTGGAGGCAAACAAACGGATGGCCCGGATGGCGTCATCGTTGCCGGGAATCACATAATCCACCCCGATGGGATCACAGTTGGTATCCACCACGGCAATGATGGGGATCCCCAACACCCGGGCCTCCTGAATGGCGATTTTCTCTTTTTTGCAGTCCACCACAAACAAGGCCCCCGGCATCCGGCGCATTTCCCGGATACCCCCCAGGGAGGCGTTGAGCTTCAGCCTGGATTTCTCCATCCGCATGGCCTCTTTTTTGATGATGCCCTCATAGCTCCCATCCTCCCCCCGGGCTTCCTCCATTTTTTTCAGTTTGGTGATGGACTGCCGGATGGTGTTGAAGTTGGTCAGCAGACCCCCCAGCCACCGTTCGTTGATGTAAAAGCCGCCGCATCGGCCCGCCTCCTCGGCGATAATTCCCTTGGCCTGCATTTTGGTTCCCACGAACAGGATGTTCTCCCCCCGTGAGGAAAGGTTCACCGCGAATTCATAGGCTTCTTTCAGCCCGGCCAGGGTTTTTTGCAGATTGATGATGTGAATCCCGTTTTTTGCCCCAAAAATATAGGGCTTCATGCGGGGGTGCCATCTTTTGGTCTGATGACCAAAATGGACACCGGCTTCTAAAAATTGTTTGGTGGATACGACAGCCATGGTGGTCTCTCTTCGTGTGTGATCGTTTTAGGATAAAATCCTGTTTGGCTTATAATCCCGTCAGGGAGTCTCACCCGCCGGAAAAACACACCGGGGGTGGAAGAGTGGCTTGGGCCAAGGTTTAAAAGCCCGGATAACCGGGTTTTCCTAATGTCCAAGGGGTTGCGGCGTGCCGGACCCCTTCTTTCCCACCCGTCCCGGCCCACAAATGGGCCAAAAAGGGGGGGCAGAAAGGGAGAGAAGCCGCTTTAATCTGTAACTTTAATCGGAAATCACCCCGCCTGACAAGCAAAAACTTGGGGGGGCTATCCCGCCTGATCGGCGGCCAGATGGCAGTTTTTGTATTTTTTACCGGAGCCGCAGTAGCAGGGATCGTTGCGGCCCGGTTTTTCGCGCTTGCGGACCCCGGAGGGCTTGGGGGTGCGGCCCTCTTCCGGCTCATCCCCATGCTGATAGGTGAGGTCCGTGGGGAGCCGTTCCACCGGTGGCGGAGTCGGCTGGGCACCGAAATGAGCCCGGAAAAAGGTGGAGGCGGCCTCCTGGCTGATGCGGGCCATCAGGTCCGTAAACATTTCAAACCCGGACCGTTTGTATTCGTCAATGGGTTTTTTCTGGGCATACCCCACCAACCCGATCCCTTCCCGCAGATAATCCATGGAAAGCAGGTGATCCTTCCACAGGGTGTCGTTCACGTTCAGCAGCACATGGCGTTCAAAATCCCGAAACACCCGTTCAATCTCCTCCACGGGGGGGGTGACGCCGGAGCTTTGGGCCATGGTGGCACCCAGATCGGACCGCTTGGCCAGATACAGGTGTTCCACCTGGGCCATCAGTTTTTGCCGCAGCATGTCCAGGCTGAGGGCCGGGTCATTCCAATCCAAATCCGGGGGATGGCTGAACGCGGCGGCAAATTGGGTGGAAAACCCATCCACATCCCACTGGTCCGTATGGCCGGATTCCATGTGCAGTTGAATCAGTTCCTCCAGCACTTCATCAGCCATATCCAACAACACGTTTTCCACCTCACCCCCCAGAATCTCCCGGCGCTGACCGTAGATGATCTCCCGCTGGCGGTTCATCACATCGTCATATTCCAGCACATGCTTGCGGATTTCAAAGTTGTGGGCCTCCACCTTTTTCTGGGCGTTTTCTATGGCCCGCGAGATCAACACATGGGTGATGGCCTCATCATCGGATACCCGCAGACGGGTCATCAGATTGGCGATGCGCTCTCCCCCGAAAATGCGCATCAGGTCATCCTCCAGGGAGAGGTAAAACCGGGTAAAACCCGGATCTCCCTGGCGGCCCGCCCGCCCCCGCAACTGGTTGTCTATGCGGCGGCTTTCGTGGCGTTCGGTGCCGATAATAAACAACCCCCCCAAGGAGGCCACGCCTTCCCCCAGTTTGATATCGGTGCCGCGGCCGGCCATGTTGGTGGCAATGGTCACCCGCCCATGGCATCCGGCGTTGGCGATGATTTCCGCCTCCTGCTCGTGGTATTTGGCGTTTAACACCGTATGGGGAATGTTTTCTTTTTTCAGCGCCCGTGAAAGCTCTTCGGATGCCTCAATGGAAATGGTTCCCACCAGCACCGGCTGGCTCTGGGCATGGACCGCCTTGATTTCCTGAACCACGGCCCGTTTTTTGGCCTCCCGGGTTTTGTAAATCACATCCGGCAGATCCTGGCGCACCATCTTCCGATTGGGGGGAACCACCACCACTTCCATGTTGTAAATTTTTTGAAACTCATCCTCTTCGGTTTTGGCGGTTCCGGTCATCCCGGCCAGTTTTTTGTAAAGCCGGAAGTAATTTTGAAAGGTGATGGTGGCGTAGGTCTGGCTTTCATTTTCAATAAACACCCCTTCTTTGGCCTCCAAGGCCTGATGCAACCCTTCCGAATACCTTCTGCCGGGCATCAGACGTCCGGTGAACTCATCCACAATCAACACTTTTTCCTCTTTCACCACATAATCCACATCCCGCCGGAACAGGTAATTGGCTTTTAACGCCTGATTGATGTGGTGCAGCACCTCCATGTTTTCAAAATCAAA
>JAOUFO010000089.1 GCA_029858165.1 Deltaproteobacteria bacterium
GAGGAGAGCCAAAATAGACGCCCCCTTATGCCCGCCTCACGGCGGAAGAGGGCCAAAATCCCCCCCGACCTGGGGGGGAAGAGAGAACCAGTCCCTCCCTGAATGGGGAGGAAGAGAGTCAAAATCCCTCCCGACACCGGGAGGAGGAAGGCACCCCTCCCAAAACAGGGAGGATGACACCACCCATCCCTCCCGAAACCGGGGGGAAGAGGGGACCAGTCCCTCCCAAACACGGGAGGAAGAGAGAACCAGTCCCTCACCCATCGGGGGGGAAGCAGGCAGCAATCCCTCCCTGAATGGGGAGGAGGAAAGCCGCAATCCTCCCCGACCTGGGGGGGAAGAGAGGACCAGTCCCTCCCCCATCGGGGGGGAAGCAGGCAGCAATCCCTCCCGAAACCGGGAGGAAGCGGAGTGGATTCCGCCGGAAACCGGGTGAAAACCCGGACCGACGGGATTGAATCTTCCCCCGTGAGGGGGTGGAGGGTTTTTCCACGCCGGGGTTGATTTCCCGGCGGAGAAAGGCCCAAAAGATGGGGTTTCTGAATCTTCTGTCTGGAGGCATGTCTCCCGGCTTTGCGAGAGCCGGAGGAGTTCAAGAAAAGAAATCTCTTATTCGCCTTTAGGGCAGGGCGCCAATCCGGCCCCCGGCCAATGGAGGCGGTTTAAAGAGGTGCCGACACCATGGATGCGGTGAACGGCCCATGAACAAGGAGGTTGTTATGGCTTTGCGAATCAACCACAATATTTCCGCGATGACCGGCCACCGGAACCTGGCGATTAACGACAGGCTCCTCGGCAAGTCACTGGAAAAACTATCCTCCGGCATGAAAATCAACCGGGCCGCCGACGGCCCCGCCAGCTTGATTATTTCCGAGCAGATGCGGGCCCAGGTGGCCGGTTTGAATCAGGCCGTGGACAACGCCGAAACCGCCATCGGGATGGTGCAAACCACCGAGTCGGCCCTGACAGAGGTGACCAATCTGTTGACGGGAATGCGGCAACTTGCAATTCACGCGGCCAATGAAGGGGCCAACGATGCCAACATGTTGGAGGCCGATCAATTGGAACTGGACAACTCCCTGAACACCATAGACCGGTTGACCCGGTCTGCCAGTTTTGGTGTGAAACGGCTGTTGGACGGCTCCCAGGGGGCCAACGGCGTAGGGATGGGCGAAGGACTGGAATTCATCTCTGCCGATCCCGCCACCCGATCTTCCCCGGTGGAAGGGTATGCGGTTAAAGTGCAGCAACTGGGCAGCCGGACTGAGGTTTCCGGCACCACCGCCCTGACCCAGGAAATGGTGGATAACGGCGAAGAGCTGACCATCACCGAGGGAGGCCGCACGGTTTCCTACCGGTCCCAAAAAGGGGACACTGTATCCCAATCCCTGGGCAAGCTGCGCAATGAAATCAAAGAAAACGGCCTGCAAGTGGATATGTTTGTGAGCGAGGACAATATATTGACCTTGCGCCACAAAGAATATGGCCGGGATCATTCATTTGCGGTTTCTTCCGCCTCCGCCGGAGTGCTTTCGTCCGAAAGCCGGGTGATGCAGGCTGCCGTGGAAGGCAAGGACATCATCGGCACCATCGCCGGTGAGGTGGCCTACGGCCAGGGAAACATCCTTACCGGGGCCGCTGGCACCAAGGTGGAAGGGCTGAAAATCCGCTACAACGGCAACAAAATCACTGCCGCCGACGCGGATGACAGTGCCGAAAGAGCCGGAAACGTGGCCGTTTACCAAAACTCCCTTCAGTTCCAGGTGGGAGCCAACGTGGGCCAAACGGTAACGGTGTCCCTGGTAAACACCAACACCCGGGTGTTGGGCCGCGGTGTGGAAAACAACAGCGGATACCGCTCGCTGCGGGATTTGGATATCCGCAACGGCCAGGGTGCCGAGGACGCGCAACGCCTGATTGATAAATCCATTGATGAGGTGAACGTGACCCGCGCCCAGCTGGGCGCCTTCCAGAAAAACACCCTGGAAAGCAACCTGCGGCAATTGCGCATTGGAGCGGAAGAGTTGACCAGTGCCGAATCCGTGATCCGCGATGCGGACATGGCCAAGGAAGTGGCCGACTATACCCGCAACAGCATCATGGTGCAGTCTTCCACCGCCATGTTGGCCCAGGCCAACCAGACGCCAAGAACGGTGCTGAGACTGCTGGATTAACCCGGGGATTCCAGCGCCGGAAATCCATCCGGCGCCGGAGCCTCCGGCCAACCCCTCCACTCTTATTTAGAGGGAGAACACCATGAGCATGACCATCAAAGGCATGGGAGCAGGGGTGATGCCCGACCGCCACCCGGTGGCGGAACGGCCCAAACGCCCCCCTCCTCAGCCCCAAAACAAATCCGAAAACCGATTGGACGGCCATGCCGCCCTTTCGGTCAAGGAGCAATTGAAGGCCCGGATCGCCGGTATCAATCAGGCGGTCCAGGCGGCGGAAACCGCCATGGCCATGATCCAGACGGCCGGCAAAGGATTGAACCAATGCGAGGAATGGCTTACCGCTTTGCGGAGGGCCATTTTGCAGGCAAAAGAGGCCCACAAGCCCCGAAGCCAGGGTTCAACCCCCCGGAGTCTGGACGACCGGGAGGCCGTTTTGGAGGAATCCCGCCGGAAAATCCGGCAGGCTCTTTCCGCTTTGGAACGTCAGGCCCACCAAACCCGCTTCGGCCCACGGCCCCTGCTGGATGGCAGCCTGGATTCCAACGGCATGGCTCTGGGGGACGGCCTGTATTTTGTGGCCGCCGCCATCCAAACCCGATCCTCTCCGGCCGAAGGCTGGCCGGTGTGGATAGAACGGGTGGGCGGCCCCGCCCAGGCCATTGGAGCAAGCCCGCTGCTGCCGGACCATATCCGGCGGCAAGTGGAACTGCGGATAGAGGAAGCCGACCGGATGGCCTTTTATCAGGCCAAGCCCCACAACACCACCCAGGAGGTTCTGGACGGATTGCGGGCCAGCCTGGATGAAAACCAACTGGAGGTGATGGCCGATTTGCGGCCCGATGGCCGCCTGTGGGCAGTCCACCGCAAAAAGGGCAGCCGGTACGGCTTTACCCTTTCGTCCTCCATCCCGGGGTTGTTTTCCGGGTTGAACGGCCAACCGGTGACTGTGTTCGGGTCGGACACGGTGGGGCATATCAACGGTGAACCGGCCATGGGGCTTGGCCCCTGGCTGGTCAGCCGGGAAGGGACCCCCCTGGAAGGATTAAAAGTGTATGTGCGCCCTCCAGGGACCGCCCAGGGGCTTGCCCCTTCAGAACCTTCTGAGGGCCGACTGTTTTTGGCCCAAGGGGGGATTACTCTGACCCAGGGCAGTCCGGGCGGGGTTCCCTTTACGGTGCGCCTGCCTTCCGTCCGGCCGTCCCATCTGGCGCGGGGGATTGACACCCCCAGCGCTTACGGCTGTCTGGAAGAAGTCAAAGTGGATACGCCCGAGGAGACCAGAGATTCCCAGGAGGTGGTGGAAGCCGCCTTGCAGGTGATTGAAGGCCACCAAAAAAGGCTGTCCCATGGGACCAGGTCCATCATCACCGGGGTGATGCATGCCCAAAAGGTGGAACTGGCCAACCTGCTGGCGGCGGAATCGGTTATTTCCAACAGCGGATTTGCGCTGGAAATGGCCGATTATCTTCACTGGCAGCTGGGGGTGGAGGCTGAAACGGCCCTGAAAGCCCAGCCCCACCCGCCACCGGGTTCCATGCTGAGGCTGCTTTCCGCCCAGGCAAAAGAGCCCCCCAAACCCGGAAGGAGCCATTAAGGCGTTAATCCGGGCAGTTGGGAAATTTTCTGGAAACGGGCCGGAAACGGGGGCAACCTCCTTCCGGCCTTCCAAAAGCTTATGCATTCACCCGGACCCGCGAAATGACTGCGGGGCGGCAATCAAACCAAAGAATAACGAACCCTGTAGACCTCCATGGATGGACGGTCCGGATACAAACGGAAACAGAAACAAAACACATCTTTCAAGGCAGCCAAAACCCGGATGAAAACAACCGACGGGTTTTTTGATACACTGTTCACAATGGCCCCATGGGGCCCATGGCGGCAGAGAAAAGCCACCCCGGCAGATCCTGTACCATCCTAGCCTGACAAAAGAGGTCCACATGACGATCCGAATCAACCACAATGTCTCCGCCATGCGGAGCGCCCGCCACCTGGGGGAAACCGAGAAAAAACTGGCGGCCTCCCTGGAAAAACTGTCCTCCGGCTTCGCCATCAACCGGGGGGCCGATTCTCCCGCCGGGTTGATGATCTCCGAACAAATGCGGGCCAGGGTGGGCAGTGTCAACCAGGCCATCGCCAACACCGAACTGGCCACCACCATGGTGCAAACCACGGAAGGCTCTCTGGGGGAAATCAACAATCTGCTGGTGCGCATGCGCCAATTGGCGCTCCATGCCGCCAACGAAGGGGTGAATGATTCCCAGGCAATGGAAGCCGACCAACTGGAAATCACCAATTCGCTGGAAAGCATCAAACGCATTTCAGAAACCGCCAGCTTCGGCCAGAAAAAACTGCTGGACGGCTCCACCGGAACATCCGGGGTGGCCCAGGGGGCAGGTCTGGATTTTGTGACCGCCTCCCATTTGTCCAAAACATCCCCCGTCCAAGGGTACGAGGTGGTGGTGGAAAAAACCCCCGCCCGGGCCTACCTGACCGGAGAGAGTGAAATCACACCGGACATGGTGGAAGGGCTCGCCATCACCCTGGCGGAAGGGGGCCGCACCATCCAGGTGACCGGCCGGGCCAATGAATCCCCGGAAAACTTTGTGTCCCGCCTGCGCAACGAGGTAAACGCCATGGACATGAACCTGGAAATCTCCCTGACCAACAACGGTTCCCTGGGGGTCCGGCATACCCATTACGGCTCTGAGGCCGCATTTACCGCCTCCAGTTCCATTGCCGGGGTGCTGTCGGACCAGGGGGGGGTCCCCCAATCCGCCATTCCGGGCCAGGATATCCGGGGCACCATCGGCGGAGAGGCCGCCAAAGGCCGGGGGCAGTATCTTACCGGGGTGAAAGGCAACGAAAACACCGAGGGGATCACCCTGCGCTACACCGGCCCCCTGGCCCCCACGGGAGAATTGGATAAAGAGGGCCGCCCGGTGATGGAACCCAGACCTCAGGCGGGGGTCGTGGGGTCCGTGAACACCATCAACAATTCGGTGAAGTTCCAAACCGGCCCCAACGCGGGGGAAAAAACCTCCATCATGCTGCCCAATGTGGCCCCTTCCAACCTGGGGCGGATGCAGGACAACCCCAGCGGGTTTAAAAGCCTGTCGGATATCAACGTCAACACCAGCCAGGGGGCCAAAGACACCCTGGGAGTGCTGGATCAGGCCATCAACGATATTTCCCTGGTGCGTGGAGGGTTGGGAGCTTTTCAGCGCAACAACCTGGAGGTGAACCTGTCCGCCATGCGCATCACGGCGGAAAATCTGGTGGCGGCCGAATCGGCCATCCGGGATACGGATGTGGCTTCAGAAGTGGCGGAATTCACCAAAAACCGCATCCAACTGGAAGCCGGAACCGCCATGACCGCCCAGGCCAATCAGATTCCGGCCAGGGTCATCACCCTGCTGGAATGACCGCCCCCGGCCACCCCACACGGGAAAGAAAAGAGGTGAAAATGGACACCCGGAACAAACAGTTTTATCCACGAACAACCCCCATGGGCCTCTCCGGCAGGCTTGTGTTGCTGGTTGTGTGGCTATTGGCCGCCTGCTCGGAAATGAATTATCAACCGGTGGAAACCTATTCCTGCGCGCTGAACCGACTGTCCCGGGCCGAAGGGTATTTTGTCCAGGCCAAGGAAGAGATGATGCTGTTTTACAAACAGCGCAACGACGGTCCGTTGCTCAGAGCCTTTTTTCTGGCCAGTGACGCGGAGGCCCTGGCGTTATCCTTAAAACGCTGCCCTGATTTACAGCCCTACAAACGGCAGGGGTTGAATCTCATCAGCGCCAGCAAAGCCCTGCGGCGGGTGGCCCTGATGAACATGCGGGATGAAGACCCATGGCTGGCCACCAGTGTGTTCGGCGATGAATACCGGGATATCTTCCGCTATGACATCCGGTAAGCAACACATCCCGGGACCTCCAAACAGCTCAACCCCCTTCCTTATGGGAGGGAAGCAGGGGGAGGGGAAAAAACAAGTGATGCAGAGGTTTCATCCCATAAGAGATTCAACAAAAGGGACAAACCAACCAGGGGGAACAGACAACCAGAAAACAGACGCAAAGGAAACAGGATTCCGGCGGACAAACCGCCTGTTTTACACAAGCTGCGCCAAGCCAAAGGAGGTGCGGCAGGGAAGGACTCTCTCTGCCGCATCCCCCTGGTTTCCTGGGCAAACAGCCACAGGCCACATCCTGGATCACGGGTGGGATGCATACCGGATGGAATGGCCCACAATCAGGTTTTTTGAACAAACAAAGTTGGAAAAACATAGGGAGACCTCTGCGTAACTGCCAAAAGCTCCCGTTTTGATTAAAAAGCGGGGGTTTGGGGAATGGGAAAAAACGGGTTGTGCATAGGTTTCAAAGGGATTGAAAAGTTTCATTTTGGAACACAGGTCTACTCAGGGAGAATCCAAAGCCATGAAATGGCGCAATGAGGAGACCATCGCGGCCATATCCACCCCCCTGGGGGTGGGCGGAGTGGCCATGGTGCGCATCAGCGGAACAACCGCCGTCCACATCGCGGAGGGGCTGTTTCGCCCTACGGGAAAAACCGGGCTGGCCCAGGCCCAAAGCCACCGGATGATTCATGGCTGGGTGGTCAGCGACGACCAGCCGTTGGATGAAGTGTTGGCGGTATGGATGAAAGCGCCCCATTCCTACACCGGGGAAGACGTGGTGGAAATCCATTGCCATGGGGGAAACCTGGTGGCCCGCCGGATTCTGGAACTGGCCCTTGGAGGGGGGGCCATTTTGGCCCAGGCCGGGGAATTCACCCTGCGGGCTTTTTTGAATGGACGGATGGATTTGACCCGGGTGGAGGCGGTGGGGGATATCATCCATTCCACTTCCGATCTGGGATTGAAGGTTTCCGCCGGTCAGTTGCGGGGCCGGTTGTACGGGGCCATCCGGGATATGACCGACCGGGTGGCCCATGTGGCAGCCCTGGTGACCGCCGCCATTGACTTCCCCGAA
>JAOUFO010000090.1 GCA_029858165.1 Deltaproteobacteria bacterium
CCCCTCGGGATAGAGGACCGCCTCGCCCCGGGGGCCTTGCAGATGGGCCTCATCGGCCTTGTGTTCCGCCACCCCCTGCCAGCCGGGAAGGTATACCCTGGTGTTCAGGGCCAACAGAGCGTGGGTGCTGGGGTCCCCATACCGGGGAGCGGCGGAGCATCCGGCTCCTGCCAGAACCCCCGCCAAAACGATGACCATTGCCGCGGCCAAAGATGTGGCCCTGGACCCCGGCCCACCATAACGGTTTGGGGTCATGCCGGACCTCCGGCGCCCCCTCTGCCCCGGGGGCGGCGCCGCCGCCGCTTGCGGCGTTTTTTAACCCCATCGGATGGCGGTTTGTTTTTGGCCTGCCTGGGCTGCAAAGGGTCCAAAATCCCCCCGCGGGTTTTGGGGCGGGGATGGTCTAAAATAGGCAGTACCGGCAAGTCGGGCAACAGGGCGATTCCTTTTTTCACAAACCCTTCTGAAAGCCCCAGCACCCGGCGAAGCACCGTCAGCAGCAGCCAGGCCTCCCGCACCCCCCCCATCACCCTGGTTTCGGGCCGCCCCCCTTTGTTTTGTTCCCGGATGAGGGCATGGGCCGCCCCCAAAATATGGAGGGCGGGCATCACCTGCCCTTTCAGCAGCCCCCATTCCCCCATCATTGCCGGGATGGAACCGCGGAATCCAGCCACAACTTCCTTGCGTTCCTCCACCGGCTGGGGGTTGGCCGTGATGTAATTCCTGAATTCCCGTTTGCCCAGGGTGATCAGCAGCCCCAGCAATGCTACTGTGGGAGATAAGGTTTCCCTGCCTTTGGCCGCCCAGCGGTCCAGGTCCTCCAGGTAGGGTAGCAACACCGGGTAGGGGTCCGCCGCCGATTTGGGGGGAAAGAACCCTTTATACCCGGATAAACTCAACAGGGGACCCAGCAAACCGAGATCGCGGAACCGGGCAAAGGCCTCCACGGCCTGACCTCCGGTCAAAAACCGCTGGGTTTCCTCCGCCAGCCGATGGCGCACCACGGGAGCCAGATGGCCGGTCATTTGCCGGATGGCCGACTCCAAGGGGGGGTCCAGCTTAAAGCCCAGCCGCACCTGAAACCGCACCGCCCGCAGCATGCGCACCGGGTCTTCGGCAAAAGAAACTTCCGGCGGGGTGATGGTGCGGATGACCCTCCCTTCCAGGTCCTCCAGCCCCCCCACCCAGTCGGTCACCGCGAATGTTTCCGGGTCAAACGCCAGGGCATTGATGGTGAAATCACGGCGGAACGCATCCTCCCTGGGGGTGCCGAACCGGTTGTCCCGCATAATCATGCGGGCTTCCCCCTCCCGTTTGGGGGGTGCGCGGAAGGTGGATACCTCCACCGTAATCCCCTTAAAGTGCAACAGCACCAGGCGAAACCGCCTTCCGATGATGCGGGCCCGTTGAAACAGGGCTTTCACCTGCTCCGGCTTGGCGGAGGTGACCACATCAAAATCCTTGGGGGTGCGCCCCATCAGCATATCCCGCACCGCCCCCCCCACCACCTGGGCTTCAAACCCCCCCTGCCGCAGTTTGGAGACAATATCCAACACCGAAGGGTGGATTTGTTCGGATTGAATGGAATGCTCCCCCCGGCGCAATATCTGATGGGGGGGCGGTTCTCTGGCGGGTTTGTTTTTTCCGCCGAACAAACGGGCTAGAGCGGATGGTTTTTTGGTTTTTGCTTTAATGGTGTGTTCCAAACGGGGCCTGGGTTGTTAAAACAGATGGGTTCAACGATTTTGTTGGGTGTTCATTTTTGGATTTCAGTTGCGGTTATTCACCGGCCGCCACCAGCCCTTCCACCAGCAGGGGGGGGATAAACAGACTGGACAGGTTGGGTTGATAGAAATTGCCCACCCCCTGGATGTGGTTGAGCAGATCGTAAAAGTTGCCGGCGATGGTGACGCTGTCCACCGGCCGGACCGGTTGGCCGTCCCGGTACAGAATCCCCTGGACCCCGATGGAAATATCCCCGTTAAGCCCGTTGCAGCCGGACCCCCCCTCCAGGTCGGTCACCAGCAGACATTCCGTCGGCATGGCCGCCAGTTGGGCCACTGTTTCCCCACCCAGAGGCATCACCAGATTGTGAAGCCGGGTGGAAACACCCCCCCCCAGGCTGCGCCCGGCATGGCCGGTGGAAAGGCCGCCTTCCCGGCGGGCGGATTCCACATGATACAAAAAATTGGCGAACACCCCGTTTTGAATCAGGGTCAGCGGGCGGGTGGCGATTCCCTCCGGGTCCAGCCAGCGGCTTCCCCCGGCACCCACCCGGTGGGGGTCATCCAGCAGAGTGACGGTCTTCCCGCCGATTTGGTCCCCCAGGCGGCCTTTTAAAGGGGATTGACCCTTCTGGGCGGCCTCGCCGCTGAAGGCCCCAAAAAACATGCCCAACAATTGGGGGGCGGTGTGTTCATCCAGCACCACCGCCAGGGGGCCGTGGGGCAAAGGGGCGGCCCCCAACAGGGCCGCTCCCCGGCGCACCGCCTGGGGGCCGGTCTGGGCCGCCTCCGCCGGGTTCCATTCCCGGCGGGACCAACTGTGGCCCCCGGATTTGCGGAAATCCCCCTGTTTCAGCAACACCTGGCAATAAGCCCCCACCCGGTTGGCCCGCTGGGTGGTATCCAGTCCATGGGTGGATACCACCCGGGTTTCTCCCGATGAGCGGGACACTCCCAGGGAGGTGACTTCCGCCAGCCGGGGATCCTCCTGCCGGGCCAGGGCTTCTATTTCCAGTGCCAACCGGGTCAGGTCCTCCACCTTCAGGGATTCCAGAGCCGGGTTGTACAGTTCCAAATCTTCCGGGCGGCCCGCTGGGTTTTGAGGGGGGGCCATCACCACCTCGGTGGGGTCCATCAGCCGGGCGTTTTCTTTGGCGGCCAGAAACACGGTTTCCAAGGCCGATTCTGACAGCCGCTCGGTAAACGCCAGGCCGGTGCGCCCCTGATCCACCACCCGCACCCCCACCCCCAGGGTGGCCGATTGGTCCAGTTTTTCCACCCGACCCCGAAACACCCGGACTGAAAGGCTTTCTCCCCGCTCCAGCATCACATCCACGTCCGGCAGATGATGTTCCCGGGCCAAAGCCAGAAGGTAATCCACCGCTTTCACCGAATCCATTCAGCGGCCCCCCACCAAAATGCGGTCTATTTTCAGGGTGGGTTGACCCACTGTGGTGGGCACCCACCCGCTGGAGGCCCCGCACATTCCCGCCGCCAGGGCCAGATCATTGCCCACCATGGAAATCAAAGGCAGCACTTCGGCCCCTTTGCCGATGAGGGTGGCCCCCCGGACCGGTTCGGCCAGTTGCCCTCCCCGGATGATGTATCCTTCCTGGACTGAAAAATTGAATTCTCCCGTAGAAGGGTCCACGGACCCCCCGCCCATCCGTTTGGCGTACAGGCCGTAATCCACCGAAGCGATGATTTCTTCCACCGTGTGAGGTCCCGCAGTGATATAGGTGTTGCGCATCCGGGCCACGGGGGCGTATTTGTAACTTTCGCGCCGCCCGGAACCGGTGCGGACCACCCCGGCCTTGGAGGCGCCGGTGCGGTCGGCCAAAAACCCCCGCAACACCCCGTTTTCAATCAGCACCGTGCGTTGGGGGGCCATCCCCTCATCATCCACATTAAACGATCCCCAATGATTGGCCAGGGTGCCGTCATCCACGGCGGTCAACAAAGGACCCGCCACCATTTGCCCCATTTTGTCGGCAAAGGGAGAGGAATTTTTGCGGATGGCCTCGGTTTCCAACGGATGGCCGCAAGCTTCATGAAAAATCACTCCGCCAAATCCGTTGCCCAGCACCACCGGCATCACCCCCCCTTCTATGTAGCCTGCCCCGGCCATCACTCCGGCCCGGCGGCTCACGTCCTCCGCCAAAGCCTGACCATCCAGCCCCATAAAAAACTCATACCCCCCCAGCACACCGGGGCTTTCGGCGGCGGTTTGGGGGCCGGAATCCTTTTGGGCGATCACCCCCAGCCTGAGACGGGAATAATGGCGGGTATCCGTCACCCACAGCCCTTCGCTGTTGGCGATCAACAGGGATTTTTTCTTTTCGGTCAGCCCCGCACCCACCTGTTTGATGCCCTCCCCCTCCCGACGGGAAAACCCGTCCAACCGCCGCAACATATCCACCCTGTCCTGCTTGGATACGGCGGACGGGTCCACCCGCACCGGATGGCGGTCGGTCAGTTCCATCGGGTGCAGCGGGGCGGACGCCCCCCCTCCGGCAGACTGGACGGTCAAATCCCGGGTCAGCCGCAACAACACCTCCGGGGCATCATCCGAAGAATGGGTGTAAAAGGTCTCCTCTCCCCGCACCACCCGAATGCCCACCCCGAACGTCACCCCGTCACTGACCGAATCAATCTTGCTGTCCAAAAGCTCCACCCCCCGATGGCGGGATTCCTCCACATACACTTCAGCAAAGTCGGCCCCTCTGGAAGTGGCCAGGGACAGGATATCCCACACGGTGGATTCGGAAAGCATTGGAGATCACCCATCTGGATGTTGAAAACCCTGGATTGCAAAAAAAAACAGGATTGTAAAAAAAAATGAACGACCGGCAAAGAGTCGGTGTTCAGCCGGTACAAAAGCCTTGACTAACTATCTTACGCCCCCGACACCCGGAAGGGAACCCCAGGAGAAAGGCGGTGCAAGCCCGGCCAAAGCGGGCCGGAAGGCCCTTGCCGGTGCTGAAGCCGCTGGACAGGAACCCCAGGAGAAAGTCGGTGCAAGCCCGGCCAAAGCGGGCCGGAAGGCCCTTGCCGGTGCTGAAGCCGCTGGACAGGAACCCCAGGAGAAAGGCGGTGCAAGCCCGGCCAAAGCGGGCCGGAAGGCCCTTGCCGGTGCTGAAGCCGCTGGACAGGAACCCCAGGAGAAAGTCGGGGGAGCCTGCCCCAATTATGTTTGGGTGTTTAGTTTTGCTCATAGGCCCCCATGCTCATCGGGGCTGTGCGGTTGATTCCATCCCGGTCCAGGGGGACCGTGGCGGACAGGTCCACCCCCCCTCGGCGAACATTCAGCGGGCTGGAGGCTTGCAGGTGCAAATCCCTCCCGGCCTGGTTTACAAATGCGGGGTTGTCCCCAATGTTGGCCAGGTCCGCCAGGGTGCTGACCCCCACCACGGCGGTCACCAGATCGTTAACGGCGGTGGTGCCTCCATTCCAATACAGGGCGGTGGGGCAGCCGAACAGGTCGTTTTTGGCAAATTCAAGGGGGTCGGATGCTCCTTTGGCCTCAAAAACACAATACCGGTTTCCAGCGGCGGCGGATGTGAACAGAATGTTGTTTTTCACGGCGGCCCCGGCGGCTTCAAAATAAACCGCGGTGCTGCTGGCGACCCCGGTGCCCCCATCCACGGTATTGTTGAAGGCCGTGAAACCCGCCGCCCCAAAAATGCCATGGCTGGCAGACCCGCCCCCCCCGGCGATGACATTGCTGTACAGACCGGTTGTGCCGAAATCATACACCCCATAACTGAATGCCGTCCCCCGGCCTCCATCAATGGTGTTGCCGGTCAGGGTGATTGTCACCCAATTGTAAACCCCGTAGCTGTTGGCCCCCCCGCCGCCGCCATCAATGGAGTTGTCGGCAAGGGTCAGGGCATTCAAATTGGTAACCCCATAGCTGTCTGTCCCCCCGCTGCCTCCCCGGATGGTGTTGCCGATCAGGGTGAGTGTGCCCCAATTGAAGACCCCATAGCTGGAGGTTCCCGTCCCCCCCTGAATTGTGTTGGCGCGAAAGGTGGCCGCACCGGTTGAATTGTGGTAAACGGCATAATTGGTGGTGCCGGACCCCCCGGACAGGGTGTTGCCTGTCAGGGTTGGGGCTGAATCGGCATCATTGAACACCCCGTAACTTTCCACCCCTGCCCCTCCGTTAAGGGTGTTGTTGCTGAGGGTGGGGGCGCCCCCGGTGGTATTGTAGATGGCGGCGTTGTATCCGGTTGGGGATGCTGTGGAGCCGTTGATGGTAAATCCATCCAGCACCGTGGCGCCGGTGATGGCGGTTGAGGCCTCCACGGCCCGGTTGGGGTTGGCCGGGGTACCGGCCGCGGTTTGGATGTCCTGGATGGTGGTGGTGTTGGCCGTGCGGTCACGGGTTAAAAAATCGGCGGAATAGCCGCCATACACCGAAACCCCCGATTTCAACACCACATGGTCTGTGCCGGAGGTGACCTGGTAGGTGCCCGCCGATACCTTGACCGCCTGGCCCGCCGCGGCGGCGGCGATGGCCGCCGGAATGGTCAGCATGGGGGTGGCCGGGCTGGTGCCGTTGTTGGCGATATTTCCGGTGGTGCTGACGTAATAAAAGGCATCGTACACGCCATAACCGAGCACCAGGGGGGCCATCGGGTTCCCGGCCAAATCTTTTGCGGTGATCGTGCGATTGAAAGGCCCCGCGGCAAGGGGGGTAAAGGTATAGGTATCGTTGGCCGCGTTGGAGGCAGACCAAATGCCCAAGCCGCCGGTGATGCTTGCGGTGTCCATGGTTTCGCTGAACACCACCTGAAGGGCATCCGTGGTTAAAATGGGGCTGTTGTTGGGAATAGACAGGGTGGCCGTGGGGGGGGTGTTGTCCGCAGCTCCCCCGCCGCCGCCGCCACCCCCCCCGCTTCCCCCTCCACTGCCGGAGCAGCCCGCCGACATAGCCATCAGGGCAGCCAAACCACTCAAAGACAGCCACCGAACTGACTGTCTGAACCAAGCTGATGGAAAGGAGCGGTGGGCCAGCCGCCCAATGAGAGGTAGAGAATGAAAAACCGGATACATTTCGGCAGTCATGAGGGTCTCCGAAGGAAATTGAAACAGGATTTGTGGTCAGGATTTGGCCATACTAAAAAAAACCAAAACGGTCAAACAATAAGAAGACCCCGCGCGTTGGCCCCTTTGTGGGGGTTGGGGCAGCGGCCTTTCACTTCCGGTTTTGCTTTTGGCTCAAAACCTGAAGTCCACCGGGTCGCCGGGTTTGAGGCCCAGGGATTTGGCCTGACCTGCGGCCAGTTCCAGCACAAAGTTGGCTTCACTTTCGGGGGTGTAGGTGGGGAGGCGGCTGTCCGGGGTGCCGGGG
>JAOUFO010000091.1 GCA_029858165.1 Deltaproteobacteria bacterium
TGGGATGGGATCCAACCCCAATGATCCCCTGGATCAGCGCACCGGGTTGGATGGAATCACCAGCTTTGCCACCGAATCCAAGGTGTTGAAGATGGAAAGTGACGGCAGACGGGCCGGTGCTTTGGAAGATATTGAAATTTCCAGGGATGGTACGGTCACCGGGATGTTTGACAACGGTTCCACCCGGCCTTTGTACCGGCTGGCCATGACCCGGTTCATCAACCCGGCGGATATGCTGCGCAGAGGTGAAAACCTGTTTGAGGAATCCCTTACCTCCGGCAAGCCCATCACCGGTACGGCCAACCAGGGCGGTTTTGGCGCGGTGCGTGCCCGCAACCTGGAACGGTCCAACGTGGACCTGGCCCATGAGTTTGTGAAGATGATAGAAACCCAGCGGGCCTTCCAGGCCAACGCCAAGACGGTGACCACCAGCGATGAAATGCTGTCTGATCTGGTCTCCATGAAGCGTTAATAGGCAGCTGGTAAAAAAATAAGCCTTCTCAGCCGAAAAACCGGCGGAAAGGTGAGGCCATCCAATTAAAAAGGCTTCCGGTTGAACCCGGAAGCCTTTTTTTTGTGAAAATGGGTCCACCGATGAAATCTCTGCACGGCCCACTTTTCTCCGCGCCATTCATCATTCCCGCCTCTTTCACCTTATCTTTCTATCCCTGATGGTTCTGTCAACCCCCAATTCCGGGTTTGTTTGGGGGAACACCCGGGTTTTTTCTTAGCCGGGGGGATGGGTTTTGGCCCACTGGGCCACCACCTCCCGGTCGGAAAACGGGTGACGGATCCCGCCGATCTCCTGATAGGCTTCATCCCCTTTGCCGACAATCAGCACCACATCTCCGGGCTGGGCCTGGTCCAACAACCAGAAAATGGCCTCCTTCCGGTTGGGGATGCGGACCATTTGTTTGGATAGGGAGGAAGGGGAAAGTGCATCCGGGCCGGAGCGGGGGATTCCCTGTTCAATTTGATCCAGAATGGCTTCCGGATGTTCCCCCCGGGGGTTGTCGTTGGTAAGCACCAGCACATCGGCCCATTGATGGCCTACAAGGCCCATCAAAGGCCGTTTGGCCGCATCCCGCTCCCCTCCGCAACCAAAGGCCAGCAACACCCTGCCACGGCTTAAAATACGGGCTGAGGACAGCAGGTTTTCCAATCCATCCGGTGTGTGGGCGTAATCCACCACGGCCAAAAACAAATGGCCTGTGGTCACCCGCTCAAACCGGCCCGGTGCCCCCGCGCACAGACCGGTCAGGGGCGGCAGACGGGAAAACCCGATTCCCCCGGCCAACAACAGCCCCAGGGCGGCCAAAAGATTGTACAGATTGTATTTTCCAAGCAGGGGGGTGGAAAACGGTGCCGTTTGTCCCTGGTAATCCAGAATCCCGGAGGCTCCCTCAGAATTCAGGGAAATCTGGCGGGCGGTCAGGTCCGCGGGATTGTTCAGTCCATAGGTGAGGGTGCTGCGTTTGTTTTTTTTCAACCGGTCAGCCAGGGTCACCCCTTCCCGGTCATCCACGTTGATCACGGCGGTTTCTATCGGGTAATCAGAAAAAAATTTGGTTTTGGCCTCCAGGTAAGCGGCCATGTCCGCGTGGAAATCCAGGTGGTCCTGGGAAAAATTGGTAAAGGCCCCCCCTTTGAAGCACAACCCCCGGGTGCGCTCCAAATCCAGCCCGATGGAACTGACCTCCAGGGCGGCCCAATGGGCGCCCCGCCCCACGCACTCATCCAAAAAGGACTGGATATCGGGGGCTTCCGGCGTGGTTCTTTCGGTAGGCCTTACCCGGCCCTCCAAACGCATCCCCAAACCTCCAAGGATGGCGCAGGGCTGGCCCAGGCCATGCAACATCTGGGCAGCCAGATAGGTGGTGGTGGTTTTGCCGTTGGTGCCGGTGACCCCCAACAGGTTCAGTTTTTGGGAGGGATGTTCGTACACCAGACCGGAAATATCCGCCAGGGTTTTGCGGTCCGGAACAACCAGAAAAATCCCAAACACTCCCGGAGGGGGGGCGGCGCACAGAGATTCAAAAACCTGTTTGTCACCCACAAAAATTGCGGGAGCCCCCATGGCTGCCGCCTGTTCCACAAACCGATGGCCATCCTGGCACCCCCCCCGGATGGCATAAAAGGCTGTGGTCGGGGTTGTTTTGCGGGAATCCACCACCAAACCCCTCAGGTCATAATCCTCCTGGAGGATGTGGGAGGCCAGGATACAACCGCACCGGGGAATCTCTTTTAGGAGCATGGTGATATTGAGGTTGACAAATATTGAAAGGGTTTCTACCTTTTATAGAGGTTGTGATTCATCAACCGGCCTCTTTTTTACGGGTTTTTGCCTGGGTTTGGGATTGGAGGGTTGTCCGGGGAAGTGTACCCGGTCGGTTGCCTGTTCAGTGAAGGCCCCCCAGGCGGAAAACCTGATGGAAACAACGTTTATTGGGGCGTCGCCAAGCGGTAAGGCATCGGGTTTTGATCCCGACATTCCCAGGTTCGATCCCTGGCGCCCCAACTTCGGTTTTTTTTCTTTTACAAAGGTGCCTGCCAAGGGTTGATTTCAATCATCCCCGCTTTTTTCAATCACAACCTGGGAAATCTGCTCATTCCAAATCTGGAATATCCGTGAATCCTTGGCGGCTTCACCGGTTCCTTTAAAATGGGTGTCGCCCGTAATCCCAGAAAAAGGTTCCATGGTTTTTAACGCCCGGCCGATGCGCCGTCGGGTTTGGATATGGGGGTCCTCAGTCAGGGAGGCCAGCATGTTGGCGGTGTCGTAGCCGATGGCCGTAAAGTAATCCGGCACTCGGTAGTCGGACCGGTGTCCAAAGTAGTTTCGGTGCAGTCGGCGAAAGTTTTCGTATCCCTTATTGCCGGATTCCCTGCTGAAAGAGTCCACAAAAACAGCCCCGTTGAGTTTATCCTCTCCCGCCACCAGAACTTCATCGCTGTTCCAATCCCGGCTGCCCAACAAAAGTTTGTTCTCTGCGTTTACCGTCACCGGATAAGAGGCAATCTGTTTGACATCCTGCCCCCCCATGGGGCCGATGGGGATGAACAAGGCGTCAAAATCCACGATGGGGTCCGCCGCCCGGTCATTGGCTTTGTCCATCCATTCAAGATCGGCGTCAGAAAAAAAACGGTCCATGCCGGTCAGGTGTTCAAACACCTCCTGCAATCCCACCTTGGAGCGGTGGGTTCGTTTGGTCCAGGGGTCATAGGCTCCGGCTCCGGCGATTTCTCCGCCCTTGCGGCGTACCTCATCCCAGAAAACGCGGGTCATGCTTTTTCCGAAAGGGGTGTTGGGGTACACAATGGAAAACCGTTTGGCGTCCCGGTAGTCCATGGCATAGGCCACCAAATCCCGGACTTCCGCCTCCCAGGACATGTTGTTGCGAAAGCTGTATTCGCCCTTATCAGGCAATTCAGCGGATAGAGAGACTGAAATGATGGGCACCTTCAGCTCTTCCGCTTTTTTAAAGGCCGCAATGGATTCTTCTCTGGCCAGCGGTCCGATGATGGCGCTGACTTGGTCCAGCCGCACAAGTTCCTCCACCAGTCTGGCGGCCTGAGCGGGATTGTTGGAGGTATCCTTGATCACCAGTTCCAAAGGCGGCCCGCCTTTTTTCATCAGGGAACTGTTGAACTGAACCGCCATTCGGATTCCATCCAAAACGGACCAGGAGATTCCTGGAAGAGTTGAACTGGATGAATTGAGGGGCAACAACACTCCTATCCGTCGGGGCCGGGTGTTGGCCATGGATTCAATTTCTTCCCGGGCTTCATTCAGGAATCTCTGGTCCAGAGAGGTGTCCACCAACCCTTTATCTTCTATTTTTTGCCAGGCCTCCCTGGCTTCCTCAATCATTCCCTCGTTTTGGTACACCCTGGCTTGCAGGATTTCCTTTTTGGCTTTTAGCCAGCTTACCGAAGAAAGAAGACCATCCAGTTCTTTCTGGCTTGTGATGCGTCCGGCGGCGATCAGGACATCGTCCTGGGTGGTTTTATGAAGGGTGTTTCCATTTTGCTCCATGGCCAGATACAGGGCTGCCTGGCGGTATAAACCCTGGTTTTTTGCGATGGCGGCCATCATCAGCAGGTACCGGGTTTGCATATCTGAAGGGAGGCTTGCCAAAGAGCGGGAGGAAAAATCTTCTGAGGGTTGGAATTCTATTCCCAACTGATACATTGCCTGAGCCATAAAAAAGAAGGCCTGCGGGTTTTCCGGGTAATTCGGGAACTCATCCAACAGTTTTTTAGACAAAACGTATTGATCCACCGGGTCAGCCAGGGAGTCTCCGGCTTTTAGAATCCCAAACATCAACCGGGGCAATATCTTGTTCCGCTCCGGGTAGCTCTCCACACTGCGGGCTGAAAGGTCATCCAGGCGGGATTTGAGGGTGTAATACACCCCCCCCCCCTTTCCTTTTTCCACCAATTCCAAACTGGAATCCAGATCGGTGGAATCCATCTCCAGTTTCTCATCGCCGGTGGACCATGCTTTCTCAAGAGATTCCGGCATCTGGCCAAGCAGGCTCTGGGCCTGGACGGCCCCCGCATGGGTGACGACCCACCCGAAAATGGTGATCATTATCCAAATTTTATGCACTGGTGACCGTTTCAAGGGTATATTTTGATAAAGGTTTTGGATTTAAGCCCTTCCAGGAACTTGTCCTGACGCTCGTTCCATTGGGATTGATACACCTGCTGGGCGAATCTGTTTTTATCGTAGGGGTCCATGTGGAGACAATCATCGGTTTGTTTGGTCCTTTCCCCCAGCTTTTTAATCAGGTGGTAGCCGAATTCGGTTAATACCGGCTGGCTGAGTTCCCCCACCTTTAAGTCAAAGGCCACCTCTTCAAATTGGCGGACCAACTGACCATGGCCGACAAACCCCAGATCCCCCCGGTTGGTGGCGGCGGATGGGTCGTCCGAGGTGGCTTGGGCCACATTTAAAAAATTGGCCCCGTTGACCAGGGTTTTGCGAATTTTCTGAATTTTATCCAGGCTGGCGGGAGATCCGCCTTTCACCAGGATATGGGCCACATGGACCTCTTTGGAGCCGCCTGGCTGGTCTTTGCAGGCCTGGATGATTTCCTCCTCCCCTACATGAATGTAAGGGGCGATTTCCCTGTCCACCACCTTGCCGCGCAACATTTGGCGGGCCACAAAGGTGCGCAAGGTATCCTCGGAAAAGGTTTTGAGGATTTCCGGATCGCGGGAAATGATGGTTTCCACCCGTTCATCAATTTCCTTGTTGTCTATTTCCATTCCCAGCTTGCGCGCCCGGTTTTCCAGCAGCAGGTCTTCCACCAGTTGGGGGACGATGGTTTTCTGGAGTTCGGCTTCTTTTTTGGCCAGATCGGCCCCCCGGTAGCGGACGGACAATTGGGTTGCCTGCAGGCGGTACATGGCGTCCACCTCACGGGCGGTGATGGCGGAATCCCCCACCACGATGCGGACTTTGTCCAGGAGTTTTCTTTCCACGGCCAAAGCCGCCCCCCCGGGAAAAACCCCGGCGGGCAGGAAAAAAGAAAAAAACAACGCGGCCCAAAAGACCGCCCGCCAGGGTGCGAATCGCATACACATCCTTCAATAAGTTTTAGAAAGGGTTTGGGCCTGGGAAATTTTAAACTCAGGATTTTGGGATTCCAGTTGGTCTGCCTGGGCTTTCAAAGCATCCGCGGGGAACTCTTTTGCAGGCGGATTCCGGGTAAATTGGACGGTTAAAATCTGTTTGATCAATCGGCCATTCAGTAAAAAGTTGACCGTTCGGGGGAAAATCATGTTTTTGGATGCTTTGTTAAAGGCTCCGGTCGTAAAGTTGTCGGTAAATTCAATGGAAAGTTCCACGGGGGGGACTTTCCCCATCATCCATTGATTCATCTTCACCGGGTACAGGGTTTCATTCTCCACCCACAACTCGGATTCCCCTTCAGTTCCCATGCGGTAAAACAGGTTCCCCTTGGGGGATCGGTAAAGGGAAATTCCGGTGGGATAAATCCCCCAGGCAGAAAGGCCATGAAGGGTTTTTTCGGGATTTTCCTCCATAAAAGGGAAAGCCGGGTGCAGCACATCCAACATGGAAAAGGTTCTGCCGGAGGTCAGATTGCCCGCCAGGGTCCGCCGGGCATCCTTGTAATAAAAATGGAGAGGTTTGCCATCCGGGGAGAAGGTTTTGATGGCCAAAAAATCATTTTGGCTGTAATAAACCGTTTGGAGAAAGCTTTGTGCGGGGGTTTCCCTGGGTGGGGTGGTTTCCATTTGTCCGGGGCGGAAATCCTCCGGGCTGTAAGGACCATAAACCTGATGGTGCAAGGTGATCACAGCCCGCTTGATGAAGTGGGCATGGCTGGCCAACTGAGAAAATATATCGGCTGGAGCAGGCTCATAACCGAATGCCGCCATGGGATTCAGGGTGACGCACAACAGTGCCGCGCCCCAAAGGACGGCCCCTTTGATACCGTTCATTTTGAGCGGGGGAGCCATTCCGGCGTTCATCGGATTCATTGACATCAACAGGGTGAGCGATTAGGGTTTTTTAAATCGGATGGGTTTGGGTGAATTTTTTATGAAAACCATCCTAACACAACCAAAAAGGCAATAGGCACATCCGGGCTTCATCTTTTCCAAAACGATATTATCACCTCTTTTCCCGCTGGCACAAATTGAAATCAACCATCCGCGTGGGTTCCAGGGGGTCTGCCCTGGCCCTGCATCAAACCCGTAAAATTATTGCTGAACTCCAACCCCATTTTCCGGATGCCTTTTTTGAAATCGTGGAAATTGTCAGCATAGGGGATCAATTTCCGGATACCCCGATTTCCGAAATGGGGGATGTGGTGGAAAAAGGCATCTTCAACACGGCTCTGGAAGAGGCGGTGCTTTCCGGAAAAGTGGATTTTGCCACCTGTTCGTTCAAAGATGTGGAATCCGAACTTCCGGGGGGGGTGAGTGCTGTTCCGGTGTTGGAGCGGGAGGACCATCGGGAT
>JAOUFO010000092.1 GCA_029858165.1 Deltaproteobacteria bacterium
GAGGGGCGGGCTGGTTGCACTTCTTTTTGGGTCCTTGTCCGGCAACCAGCACCAACGTTTATTTGTCGCCTGTCGGCTCCAAATCACTTGGCCGGGCTGGTTGCACTTCTTTTTGGGTCCTTGTCCGGCAACCAGCACCAGCGTTTATTTGTCGCCTGTCGGCTCCAAATCACTTGGCCGGGCTGGTTGCACTTCTTTTTGGGTCCTTGTCCGGCAACCAGCACCAACGTTTATTTGTCGCCTGTCGGCTCCAAATCACTTGGCCGGGCTGGTTGCACTTCTTTAGGGGGTCACCGTTTTCATTCGATTTTGAATCGCCTTTTTCACCTGGGCCAAATCTTTTTGCAGGCGGTCCAGGTCCTTTAAAGCTTCCTGACAGGTCTGGGCGGAATCCAATTGAGAGGCCACCCGGTTTAAGTGGTTGAAGGCCCCCAGAGCGTCCGCCAGCTTTGAGGCCACATCGGGTTCAGGGGGGGTCTGGGTGGAAGCGGGCAACAACTTGCGTTCCCGGTATCGGCGGATTTCCTCCAACACATCCCGGTAGCTGGCGGTGGCTCTTCCATCACACGCCCGCTGCCAAATATCCTCCCGTTCCCTGGGGTCCGGGATGGCGGAAAGCTTTAGGGATTTGCTCCAGCCGTACCGTTCTATTTCCCGCGCCCCTGCCAGCCTGCGGTCCTTATCCAACAACTGGAAAGAATCGGCCACAATGCACAATTCAGAAATCCGCCGGAAATCCAGGTCCATTTTTTCTGCCAAAAAGCTTCGCTGCTCCACCGGGTCCGGGAGATTGGATTTTACCGTAAGCACAATGCGCAGCACGGATGGAGCGATTTTTACCGCAGCCTCATCCACAAACGCGCTGGCCTGGTTTACAAAAGAAATCTCCTCCAGCAGGGCTTCCCGGTTTTCCCAGTCAAACAACAACTCGGATGGGTTTGCCGGTACAGGTGAGGCCCAGCGGGACTGGATCAACTGCATCATCCCTTGGGGTTCCGTGCGCACGGAATCGTCCAAAGAGGTTTGGGTTTGAGGCGCAAGCAGGGAGTCTGCCGAAAGGATCCTTCTAGCCATGGATTTCCTGGGTGTTGAGCATTCGTTGGTGAATCTCCTTCACCAGAGAGACATAACAACCCCTGGCCCGAATATCCTGGGTTTCCAGGGGTGTCTGGTGGTTTTGGGCCGCCGAGGCGATGGCGGTGGACAGGGGGATGGCTGTCTGGAACATCAGGTCCGGGAAGGCGGCCATCAAAGAATCCCGGTTCACCCGGTTTTGAATCACTGTTTCCCGGTGCATGGTGATGGCGATGCCCAGAACTTTGGCCTTTACCTTGTGTTTGGTGCGAAAAAAATCCAGGTAAGACATCAGGTTGGCAATCCCGGTCAGGGAAAGATAATCGGTATGGGTGGGAATGATGATATAGTCGGCGATGGACAGCACGTTGTCGTTGATGATGGACAAGGTGGGGGGCAGGTCCCAAATCAGCAGGGAGCGGGAATCAAACTCCTTCAGCAGATAATCCCGAAAATAGGTTTCCGGGGAGGGGGCCTTGTACATTTGTTTTTCGGCTTCGTACAAATGGAGCCGTCCGGATTCCACCACATAAAAAGAATAATCCTTGCCATACTGGATCAGGTCCAGGGTATCGGATGCCTTGTACAGGTAACTGCCCAGGGTGTTTTCACTTTTCAGATTCAGGGATATGGCCACATTGCCCTGGTTGTCGGCATCTATCAACACGATTTCCCGGTTGGGATTGGCCAGAGCGTATTGGTGGGCCAAGGCCACGGACAGGGTTGTTTTGCCGGTGCCGCCCTTGGCGGAAAGAATTGCGATGTTGATCATGGAATCCGGGAACTCCTGCCGGATTGGGGCAGGGATGTTTGGTTCAGGTTTGTTGGTTTATGGTGGAGGGTTAGAAGCGGGCGACGGGATTTGAACCCGCGGCCCTCAGCTTGGGAAGCTGATGCTCTACCAACTGAGCTACACCCGCGACAACCATATTGTTAGGCATAGGCCGGGCGGCTGTCAAGGGCAGCCGCATCTCCCAGGCCGATTTAATTCTCCACCGGGGGGTTTCCTTGATCCCCAGGGGGGGGGAAGGGTCCCGGTGGATTGTTCGGAACGGTTTGTTTATAGTGGTTGGAGCCGATGGAATGTTTCACGTGAAACATTGGACCATCCAACCCTCCACTTCTTTGTTTGGATAAAACCGATGTTGATCATCACCCTGGATGGCCCGGGGGGGTCCGGCAAAAGCACCATCGCCCAGGCCCTGGCCAAAAAAATGGGATATTATTTTCTTTCCACCGGGCTGATTTATCGCACCCTGGCCTGGCATTTATCCGGTTTGGGTTGGGATGGGGTTTCGCCGGTGGACCCGGTCTGGTTAAATGGGTTTCACATGAAGGTGGATTCCCAGGGGCGGGTCCATGTAAATGGAAAAGTGGTGGAGGTCCATTTGCATGAGGATGCCATCTCCCGTCTGGCATCGGTGGTCAGCACCCAGCCCTTGGTTCGGGAGCGGTCCAACCGGATTCAACGGGAGATTGCCCAGGGGATTGAGCAGGACAACAGTTTTTCCGGCATGGTAATTGAAGGCAGAGACAGCGGTACAGTGGTGTTTCCCCAGGCCGGGGCCAAGTTTTTTATCACCGCCAGCCCGGAGGAAAGAGCCCGGCGCCGGTTTGAGGATTTGGTGCGGCTGGACCCTTCCACCCGGTTTGAAGCGGTTCTGGAAGGGCTGCGGGAGCGGGACAAACGGGATGCCGAGCGGGAAATTGCCCCGTTGAAACCGGCGGTGGATGCCATTGTGGTGGATACTTCCACCCTGTCTTTTGAGGAGGTGTTAAAAGATATAGCAGGCCGATTGGCCCGTTTAAGCCGACAGGCCCCTTGATATTGTGTTGTATGGAACACACATCCGTGCTGTTTTACCCACAGAAACTTTGGCGGAACTGCCGAACCCTCCCGGTTAACCAATAAACCCTCGGGGGGTTTGGGATGGGATAAAAAATCCCCGCAAAGATTTCATCCAATCAATAAGGATTATGAAAGCTGTCATTCTTGCCGCGGCCCCCAGTGATAAACTGAAGCCCTTTACTGAAACCAGGGCCAAGTCCATGATCCGGGTGGCCGGAAAGCCCATTTTAGAGCACATCACCCTGTCCTTGAAACAGGCCGGCATCCGGGATTTGCTGGTTGTGGTGGGCCACCACCGGGAATCCATAGAATCCACCATGGGCCATGGACACGCCTATGATGTCTCCATTGATTACATGGTGCAGGAAACCCCCCTGGGGATCGGGTCCGCCCTGATGGCCTGCCGCCAGGAATTGATGGGTGAACCCTTTATGCTGGTGTATGGGGATGTTCTGGCCACCGGCCATCCGTTTCAACGGGTGCTGGAGCATCATGCTGAAACCGGCGGGGGGGTGGCCGCGGTGGCCTTGCCGCGATCCTCAAAAAACTTCGGCAATGTGTATATGGACCCGGAGATGAAAATCACCAAGCTGGTGGAAAAACCGGAAGATTCCCACCTGGCCAATTATGTGTTTGCCGGGATTTTTGTGTTGCCACCGGAAGTGTTTCAACTGTTGGAGCAGAACAACCAGGACATGGAACAGTGCTTTCAAAAACTGATTGAAAACCGGGCGCTCCACGCCACCCTGTGGGATGGGGATTGGATAGACATCACCCGCCCCTGGCATATTCTGGATGCCAACCGGATGCTGATGGACCTGTGGCCTCAGATGGAAATCCACCATTCGGTAAAAATGGAAGGGTCCGTTCATTTGGAAGGGCCGGTCCATATTGAAGAAAACGTGGTGATCGGCGCGGGCAGTGTGCTCAAAGGGCCGTGCTATATTGGGGCCGGAAGTTATATCGGCAACAACACGCTGATCCGGGAATACACCGCTTTGGGACCGGATTCATCCGTGGGGTATGGCACCGAACTGAAAAACTGTGTGCTGTTCGGCAAATCCACCCTGGGCCGCCTGTCCTACATCGGAGACAGCGTGATCGGGGAAAAGGTCCATCTGGGCACCGGATGCTGTACCGTGAACTTTTATCCAGATGGAACCCCCATCCGCATGGAAGGGGAATCCGGCCTGCTGGATACCGGGGTGGAAAAACTGGGCGCCATGATAGGGGATAATGTGATCATCGGGGCACGCCATGTGCTGGAGCCGGGAACCCGGATCCGGTCAAACCACAAGGTGGCGGACATGGTCACCATTCGCACCGAGCTTTAAGGAGAACGACCAACATGTGCGGAATCAGTGCGGTGGTGGGCCAAAAAAACATTGTCCCCATTTTGTTTGAATCCATCAAAAATCTGGAATACCGGGGGTATGATTCCTGCGGGATGGCCGTGATCCATGAAGGGAAACTGGCGTGGAGAAAAAACACCGGCGGGGTGGATGAGGTCAACAAAAAAGAACATTTGACCGGGATGCAGGGTCGGACCGGGATAGCACATACCCGGTGGGCCACCCACGGCCGGGTGGATGCCCTCAACGCGCACCCTCATTTGTCTTCTGACGGGCTGTTTGCCATTGTTCACAACGGCATATTTAACAATTACCAGGCCCTGCGCCAGGAGCTGGAAGCCAAGGGAATCGTGTTTTTATCCCAGACCGACACAGAGGTGCTGGCTCATCTGATCGGGCTGGCCTTTCAGGAATTCGGTCAGGTGGAACCGGCCCTGCTGGCCGCGTTGGAGCGAGTGGAGGGCACCTACGCAGTGGCCCTGACCACCCCCTTGGAGCCGGAGCGGTTGTATGCGGTGCGCAAGGGGTCCCCCCTGGTGTTGGGTTTTGGCGAGGGGATTCAATTTGCCGCGTCGGATGTGAACGCTTTTTTACCGTACACCCGTAGCGCCCTGTTTATGGACGATGGGGAATACGCGGTGTTGACCCATGACAGCTGGCAGGTGCGCCGGATGGCCGACAGCACCCCGGTGGAAAAATCTCCGGTGCACATAGAATGGGATGCCGAAACTTCCCGCAAGGGGGGGTATTCCCATTACATGCTGAAGGAGATTTTTGACCAGCCCCTCACCATCACCAATGCCATGAACATCCCCCGCCAGGAAATCATCAGTCTGGTGGAAATGATCCGGCAGGCGGGAACCACCTACCTGGTGGGGGTGGGAACCACCTATTATGTGGCCATGGTGGGCCAGTATTTGTGTTCTCAATTGGCCGGCCGGTATATCCCGGTGGTCAGCTCGGATGAGTTTTATGAACTGGGGGTGGTGGCGCCAGGGGACCTGGTGATTGCCCTGTCCCAATCGGGAGAAACCTATGACACCCGGATGGCGGTTCAATTTGCCAAAGACCGCAAGGCCCACACCGCCTGTATCGTCAATGTGATGGGGTCCACCCTCAGCCGGATGGTGGATCAGGTGATCATGCAAGGCTCCGGCCCGGAAATCTGCGTGGTTTCAACCAAGGCCGCCATTGCCCAAATGGTGATTTTGATGCGGGCGGCCATGGAACTGGGATTAAGCGAGGGCCACCTGACAGAGGAGTCCTACCGGGACATTCACAAGGCGTTGGGCGAATTTCCTCAGGTGCTGCAAAAAACCCTCAACGAGTTGTCCGGTTTTGTGCGGAATCTGGCCGAAAAGGCAGAGGATTATCAAAACTGGTTGTTCATGGGTCGGGGCATTTACTACCCCATCGCCATGGAGGCCGCCCTTAAAATGAAGGAAGTGACTTATCTGCATGTGGAGGGGCTGCCCGCCGGATTTTTAAAGCACGGCACCCTGGCCATGGTGGACAGCCGCATGGCCTCCCTGTTTTTTATCCCCCCCCCGGAAAGCCGGGAACTCCACAAGCAGACCCTGGCCGCCCTGGAAGAGGTAAAGGCCAGAAGCGGGCCGGTGTTCGGCCTGATGTTTCAGGGGGATACCCAGTCGGCCCAGGTGTTGGACCATTATGTGGAATTGCCCCAGGTTCCGGCGGCCATGGCCCCGTTTATGGAACTGGTGGTGGCTCAGGTGTTTTCTTACTTTTCCGCCCTCCGTCTGGGGCGCTCCATTGACAAACCCCGCAATCTGGCCAAGTCCGTCACGGTGGGTTGACCTCAGACGCCATCCGGGAAAAAATCCGCTCCTTTTTTTTAAATCCGGCACAGGCAAACCCTCCCCTATGGATGGGGGCGGTTCCCAAACCCCATTCCGTGCGGATGGGCCGATTTTTCGGGGGGGCTGGTATTTGGGGGATGCCGTATTTTGGGACGAGCCTGGGGCCAGGGGGGTGATACAGGCGGGGGTGTTATCTGCCGGCTTCGTGGTTGGAGAGGGTTTCATAAATGGCCGCGGCGTTCTGGGCTTCTTCCACCATGTTCATTTTGATGTAAATGGTTTTTTTCAACCCGAAAATTTCCCGGTTGGCCGAATCTATTTTTTCTCCTGCCTCCAGAACATCCAGGGCCTCTTTATACTTATCCTGAGACATCAGAAGTTTGGCGTAGGCCAGCATATTGGGCAGACCCTTGGGATGAATGGACAGGGCTTTTTGGATGAAGGTGATCCCTTTTTCCAACAATTCGGTTCTTTTTTCTTTTTCTGTGGTGGCCCCGGCCAGCTTTAATTGGACCAAAGACATGTTCCGGTAGGCCACATCATAGCCTGGGTTTTGCACCAGCGCTTTTTTAAAGTATTCCATCGCCTCGTGTACCCGCTCCTGTTGCAGCGTCAACACCCCCATGTTGTTGTTGGCCACGGAATTGTGAGGGTCGGTCTCCAGGGTTTTCACCACGGAAACCTTCTTTTTTTCCACCATTTCCTCGGCGCGCATATTCAAGGCACTGTAAATTTTGGCGGCCGAAAAATAGATATTCACATTCAAAGGGTCATTTAAGGATGCCTGGGATAAAAAACCGATGGCCTCCTTCAGGTTGGCGGTTCCCCCTTTTTTTACCAGCATGTCGGCCATGGCAATGTAGGAAGGGCTGTATTTTGGGTTGAGATCTATGGC